>NZ_SFBY01000296.1:0-11692 GCF_007095505.1 Microcystis sp. M_QC_C_20170808_M3Col | reverse complement strand
TATAGATGATTTCCTGACCTAAGATCACATTTTATTCTTTTTTCCACTTCAATCTAAGAATTGAGAAAAAAGCAAAACCTTATATTATACCATAAAAAAATTATGCAAGAGGTCTATTCCCTAATTGAAAAAACGTCTATTGCCCGGATTCGGTTGGGGTTAACACTTCTCTTACCATGGAGGGAGTAACTCGATCGCTAATGGTGACTTGGCCGATCGCCGTTGGTAAAATAAATCTAACTTTGCCATCTTTGACCTTTTTATCGGCAGTAAGCATCTCGATCATCTGGTCGGGGTTTAAGGGCGGAATTTGTGTTTCTAAGCCAGCTTTGGCAATTAACGCCGTTTGTCGTTGATTTTCCGCTTCCGTCCACATTCCCAGTTTAACAGCGATCGCTCCTGCTGCCACCATCCCCATCGCCACCGCTTCCCCGTGGTTAATCTTAGTATATCCGGTTAAACTTTCAATGCCGTGGGCGATCGTGTGACCATAGTTTAAGATCGCCCGCAAACCCGCTTCTTTTTCGTCTTTACTTACCACATCTGCTTTAGCTTGGCAAGATTTTGTAATAATTGTTTGCAATAGCTCGCCATCGATCTGAGAAAAACTAGCTAAATTGTCCGAGTCTTCTAACTGTTTAAATAACTCGGCATCCCAAATTACACCATATTTAATCACTTCTGCCATTCCTGCCCGAAATTCTCGCACCGGTAGGCTTTTAAGCACTTCAAGATCGATCAGAACTAATTTCGGTTGATAAAACGCCCCGATCAGATTTTTGCCCTGGGGATGATTGACACCAGTTTTACCCCCGATGGAAGCATCTACCATCGCTAAGAGGGTGGTGGGAACTTGGACAAAATTAACACCCCGTAACCATGTGGCTGCCGCAAATCCCGTCATATCCCCGATCACACCACCACCGAGGGCAACCATAGTCGAGGAACGTTCCAACCGGTGAGCGAGGGCGCTATCATAAACTTCGGCGATCGAATCGAGGGTTTTATAATTTTCGCCGGCGGGGATCAGATGAGTAGAAACGGTAAATCCCGCTTTTTCTAGGGAATTAACCGCTATTTGCCCGTAATACTCAAAAATTTCGGGATTAGAAACCAATAAAACCTTTTTACCTAAGCTTAACCGGCTCATTTCTGCACCGAGATTGGCTAAACTGCCCTTCTCGATCAGAATATTATAGGAGCGATCGGGTAAATTAACGGGAATACAAATAGCCATAGGGTGTGGGGAAGTGGGGAAGTGGGGTGTGGGGTGTGGGGTGTGGGGAAGTGGGGAAGTGGGGAAGTGGGGTGTGGGGAAGTGGGGAAGTGGGGAAGTGGGGTGTGGGGAAGTGGGGAAGTAGGGAAGTGGGGAAGTGGGGAAGTAGGGTGTGGGGAAGTGGGGAAGTGGGGAAGTGGGGAAGTGGGGAAGTGGGGAAGTAGGGTGTGGGGAAGTGGGGAAGCTGTCTCATCACCCTATCACCCCAAAACCCTATCACCCCAAAACCCTATCACCCCAAAACCCTATCACCCTATCTCCTCCTGATTACTGACTTCTGACTCCACTAAGAAACTTTTTCAGTCAACCCTAATTATTCGCTAAAGAGATAATTGCTGCGATCGCTAATTGGCCAATCTTGATTTTCTCCACCGATAATTAAACGTTTAATATCGACAAAATCCTTACTTAATTGGGTCAAGGCATTGATTAAAATATCTAAAGCAATAAGATCGCTAGTACCAAGGTCAAACCAACAACGTCCCCAAGTACCTAAGTATTCAAAATCAGTCATATTGTGCATCGGTGACATAAAGGCATTTTCGGCCATATCTGGATCGTATTCCATATAACTAATATCGACTCCCACCTCCTGTACCTGTAGGTTTTCCGCATTGAAAGCCCCTAATTTACCCAAATAAAACCAAGAGGCAAAAACTTCTTCTACATATTGCTGTTCCATATTCGAGGGAACTGTCGAAAATTCCAGCCAAAACCAGACATCAAAAGGATTAAATTCGCGAAATTGTACTTCCATATTTTTTATAGGAGACAGGAGTAGGGTGTTGGGTTTTAGGGTTTTAGGGTTTTAGGGTTTTAGGGTTTTAGTTGAAATTCCCCCATCTCCCCACTTCCCCACTTCCCCTATCCCCTAACTGCTATGCTGTAATTTCCAGAGAAAACTAGCGAGGAGATTGGTGATAATATGAGCGAGGATCGGGATTAATAAATTACCGGTGATGATGACGGTATAACCGAGGGCAAAACCGACAACAGTTGCCCAGATAACATAGGGCCATTGTTGGGAACCGCTAAAATGGAGGATACCAAAAATCAGACTAGAAACGGTTAAACCAAAGATATTTAAGCCCAAAGCCGGCAAAATCACCCCGCGAAATAATAATTCTTCACTTAACCCCGGCAGTAATCCAATCCAAATTAAATCGGGCCAAGCTAAAGGTTTAATGACTAATTCTAAGTAAGCGTTAGCACTATGGCGATAACTAGACCAAAAACGATATAGAAGCCCACTAATTCCACTAATTGCCCCCGCTAAGGCTAATCCGAACAGGAAATCCGGGAGAGTCAAGCGAATGGCGGGAATAGCGATCGCACCGAAATATTGCCAAACTTTGGCGACTACCAGCAAGATAATCGCCGTTACCGCCATAATGGTGAGGACTTGTGTGCGTGTCAGGGGATCAAATTCGGAATTAGGGGAATTAGTCACGGATTCTCGGATAAACAGCGTAAAGAGTTTAAATTAGGGCGAAGAGATGCTAGGCTAACCCCGGCCCGTTGACAAACGATCGCACCGATCGCCTCTGTATATGAGTGTACCCTAATTGCTTTCACCCCTAGAGGTTCCGGGGCCACCTTCATCCTTGTACTATTTTCCTGTACGGCAATCAGTACAGTTTTTTCTTGACAAAAACCCAAAACTGTGCTAGAGCCGCAGGCACTGGCGGGAACGATCAGAGCGTCCACCTCCCGGCCCCAAATAGCATCGGGACTGGGCTGCTTGACCAATTGGGGGGCGCGACTTAAACCCACCAAAACGCAGGGTAAAAAAGTATAACCGATTTCTTCGGCTGCGGCCTTGGGGGAAAGTTGCGGATCGAGGGGCAGCGGACTTAAAGCGGGAGCGTGGGCTGCCGGTATTTGGAATTGTCGGACTACTAGATGGGAAATCACCGCTTCGGCCCCGGCAAGGGGATCCACCCCCTGACCATGGCGATAATTAGCCAGGGCAATGCTATCGGGATCGTCGGGAAAACGGGCAACAATGGCGATCGCTTCTGCCCGGCCCTGGTTAATCAGTTTTTCTGCCCCCCGCAGCAAGCTGTCGGGATTGCCAATTGTTCCCCAACTGGCCCCAGAGGCAGCCTCTCGCAACTGCACATTTAAGGGGGCATCGGTGATAACGTAATCGGTGAGATCTAAGCCTAGGGTAGCCCGGACAGCATCGGCAGCCTGAAGGTGTCTTTGCAAGAGGTCAAATTCAATGGCGCGATCAAATAGTAACCCGATGCGATTTTGATGGACGGGACTTAACCCCCAATCCCCCCGGGCAAAACGATCTAAAGCGTAACCCTCCACATAATAGGTGTTGGCTAGAGGCCAGTACAGTTGTGCGCCATTGAGGACATTGGGATGGGTAATTAGGCGATCGCAAACTTGGGCGATCGCTTTGGCCACGGGAATGCCATCCCCAGCATAACCGCCAATCGCTGCCCCGATGCCGGTGGGAATAATTAGTACGGCGGTATAGGGACGAGAATTCACGAGGCAGTGGTGACAATCGCTTCGACTTTTACCTGATTATTCTCGGTATCCACTTCTGTGATTGCCCAACGCAAGGGTTCACCGCGTTTGGCTAATTCTTTTTCGATTTCTTGCTGCAGTTGTTGCGGGGTTTCCTGTAGGTCGATTTCGGCACTAATAAAGTGAGTGGTCATGGGAATAGTCCAGGATAGTTATCCCCTCAGTTTATCAAGATTTTGCCCTCTTGCGCTGGCTTATCGGCTCTCTGGGTCAGGAACCACAAAGACACGAAGAACACAAAGATAGATCGCTATATAAGTTAAACTGATCACACAAAGAATAAGAGAGCCAAAGCCATTCTCGTACTATGATTAATACTAGGCTTTCCCCTAGAGATTATGATCGCAGTTCCCAACTACATCAGTCCCCAAGAATATCTCGCTATCGAGCGCCAGAGCCAGATCCGCCATGAATACCGACGTGGTTTGGTTTATGCGATGGCCGGCGGTACGGATAATCACGATCGCATTGCCCTTAATCTACTCGCTCTGGTTAACCTGCATTTCGGCGACTCTACAGACTGTCGGTTTTACTCGGGTAATGTCAAGGTTAACTATCAAGATCAGTTTTATTACTATCCCGATGCTTTTGTTACCTGCGATCCTCGCGATCGCCAAGATCGTTATCTGAAACGCTATCCGAAACTGATCGCGGAAGTGCTTTCCCCCAGTACGGCCGCTTTTGACAAGGGCGAAAAATTCCAAGATTATCAACAGATAGAAACGTTAGAAGAATATGTATTAATTTCCCAAGAAATCCAGCGAGTGGAATGCCGTCGTCGTAATTCTCTGGGGACATGGGAAACGACTATTTACGAGACAGACGATCGGGTGATCCTGCAAAGTATTAACCTAGAGTTAGCCATCACAGATCTCTACCGCGGAATAGATTAAAGTGTGAACTACTCTCAACCGAGTTGAGAGCTTCCTGCTTCAAATGGGAATGGATAGATCGCATTTAGTTGCTTTGTACTAACTTGCTCGGCAATTTTCCAGCCATTGTTCTAAATCTTGTAGTGACTGAAAATCTAACAAAGCTTCTCCCAAGTTTTCTAACTGTTCTAGGTCAAGACTGCGAATATTGGGCAATAATTCGGGAGAAATGTCCCCTATCCGCCGATTTAATAGACGTAAAACTAGGTTAGCTTCTCCTTCTTGTCGTCCTTCTTGTCGTCCCTCTTGTAAACCCTCCGACCAGATTTCTTGATAGATAACTGATTCTTTCATGATGTCTTTCCTCAATAATCGTTGAATGATGTCTTTCTCTAATACTAACCCGGCTAGAATAGCGGTAGATGCAGCCAGATTACTTTGTTCTCGACTATCGCTGATTTGCTCGATTTCTTGGGCAATTTGCCGCAGTAAGTTTTCTTGTTTCTCAGCTTGAGCGAGTATGGCAAAAGGAAACAGTCCGGGGGCCTTTAATAAGGGTTCCGAGGGTTGTTCCCAGAGTCTAATCACTTCAAATTGATGAGAGGTTTTCCCTTGTTTATAATCATTTTGTCGGACTTTGGGGGAGTCACTTTTCCTCAGATAAATAACCACTTGATGGATAGGTTTATCGGGATAGCGTCGATAGAGTCTGGTGGCATAATCTAGCATTCTATAGGGAATATCTTCTTTAGGTTCGGTTTGGAACTCGATATGTAAGATTAATTCTTCCGACTCCAAAAAGATTAAAGTATCGGCTCTAATTGGCTCTAGGGATAATTCCGAGGGTTTAATTTCTGTTAATTCTAAGGGTTTACCCAGTAACCAAGTGGCCAAGTCTCTCGAATATTCAAGGGCGATAAATTTACAGGTAGAATCATACATTTTCAATTCAATTATAGGTTAAGGCTGACCTATATTTTAACAAAATTATCACCCTATCCCTAAAAATAACCAAAGGAGGTTTTAAAACCTTCCTAAAGGCCAAGATGTGCTTCAAACTATCCTAAATGGAGATTTTATGCTTGGCGCTTACGAAAAGCAGCACCTAACCCCCAAAGATGATAGCTTCAAAAATCTCGTAGCGTTCTTTGCCAATGCGAATAAAATAAATATCGCCCTCTTTCGAGGCACTAAACGCCCCAGAGTCCGCCTGACTAACATCGTAGCCGATCGCTTTCCCTTTTTCAAAGAAAATGATACGCTTGCGGCCGTCGGGTTTGGTGACAGTGACATCTGCACTACCGTTACCTCGACGAGTGACACCAAAGGGACAAGATCCCGCCGGTTTTCCGTCGCCCATAGAACAGGTAACACTACCCGTAGCATGGTAATTTGTCCCGGGTACTTTGGCATCGCTTTGGTTGTAATAATTGGAAATAAAGATTTTTAAGCGATAATTAGCTACCTCATTATTACGCACTGAATTGCGGATCAAACCCACTTGGATCGTATAATCGCCATCCGCTGGTAGGATTCCTTCATAAGCGTTACCGGCATTAGACCCGATAACCATCGCCGCATCCTTGCCGGGGACTTTACCCGGTGCAAAAAGGTTGAAAGAAGCACCCCCATTATCGCTATTGAAGGCAAGGGAGATATTCTGCCCAGCATTAGCGCGAATTAGGTACTGGACGACCTGTTCTCCCTTGATTTTGCCTTGAATGGTTGTTCCAGATGCTCCTGCTTTGAATTGTACCCGTTCTTTACGAACTTCGCTTAAGGCTGGAGAAGGTAGGATAACGGGGGTGGTGATTAAGGCAGCGAGGAAGAAAGCGGAAAAGAGTTTACGCATTTTCTGGGAGATAAAAAAATAAATCGAGAAAAGATGGGGTTTTTCTGCCCCTCCCCGAATCAGTAGGGAGGAAATCGAGATTACCGACAATCTAACGGACTGGTGTGGACAAGAGACTGATAGCCTCCACCTTCTACCCGTACCCTCAGAGAGTATGAGTCAAGTCCGGGGATTTTGTCAAGTCTTTTTTAGAAAAAAACTTTAATCGGGGAAGGGTATATCTAAACTCATTTGTTGTCCTTGGGTTTCCCTTTGTTTTTCGGCAGCTTTCAGGACTTCAAAGGTGAGGATAACATCGAGACGTTTTTTCTGTTCAAGGATTTCTTGCACTGTCACAATCTCAATTTTATCCACACTTTGACTCATGTAACGACCGCGATAAATTCCCGCAGATTTGGCCGTTTGAACCATATCTTTGCTAGGAGGTTTCAAGGTGATAAATATACCCAAGGCTGCCCCTTGTAGTGTCATGGTTCCCTGTAGATCTCTGATGTCTCCCGATTTGACATTACCGGATTTTACTTGAAAAATAATTTTCTCGCGGTTGTCCTTATCTCCCTGAAAATAGGCAATAGCATCGACTCCTTTATCTGCCCCTTTTTTGTCATTAATCACGGCCCGGTTATTACTATAGGTTAAAACCGCCCATTTCTCAAATTCTTTGCGGGTACGATCATCGGGTTTAGTGGCTAATGCTTGCGCTGATTCCATGTCTTTAGGAATACCGTTCAGTTCAATTTTATCTAAAACATTTTTACCAAAGGAGTCCTCTAATCGCTTTAACATTAAGCTAATACTCTGATAGGTTATATCAATTCCAATCCAGTTTCTCTCTAATCTCTCCCCTACAGCAATTGTCGTTCCACACCCACAATAGGCATCTAAAATTACATCTCCTTTATTGCTACTTGCTTTAATTATTCTTTCTAGCAATGCCTCCGGTTTTTGCGTAGGATAACCGAGTTTTTCGGCAGCATGAGGACTTAAAGATTGAATGTCAGTCCATAAATTGGTAATAATAGAGCCTTCTTGCTCATTCAGATATCTTTTTAACTGTGGCCGTTTTTTTGTGTTAAATTGACCATCGGAATGACGAGGATAATATATTCTACCCTGATCGTGTAACTGTTGCATCGTCTCTTTTTGGTAACGCCAGCCTTTACTAGGATAAGGAAACCCCATCCATTCATACATCATATTTGGCCGTGGATTCGGACTAGCCATATCACTTAATCTATACATTCCTCTCCCATCATTATCATCATGTCTATAAAATTTCTCAACATAATTACTATCGTGTTCTCCGTACTGAGGATGGAAACTAGCTTGAGAAGATTTAACATAATAAAAAATTATATCGACAATATCACAAAATTTCTTTTTTGCGTCACTATGGGCTGATTGTCTTTTCCAGCTAATCTCATTTTTAAAATCACCCCCCTGAGAGCAAAAAACCGTATCTAAAACTATTTTTAAATAATGACTAGCAGTGGGATCACAGTGGAGATAAAAGCTACCAGTAGATTTTAAAACTCGATGGATTTCCACAATCCTCAGAGTCATACTCACCAGATAAGCGAGAAGACTACCTTTTCCTAAAACTTTAGTCAAACCGTCAATTAAATCGATAGTCTGACTGGTAAATTTACCCTGATAGTTGCTTTGAATTTCCTCTAAAGCTTCGTTAGCGTGATTATCCCATGTCCAGGTATCCACAAACGCTTGTGCTTGTGCTTGATCTTCCTTGCCTAAGTTGTTATAAATTTGGTTGTAATTGCGTTTAGAATTAAAGGGTGGGTCGATATAACAAAGATCGATCGATTCATCTTTGATATATTTACGCAGCACTTCTAGGTTATCACCGTAGTATAGTTTATTGACCATCGAGATTAAGGGGATTGACCGCATTCTCAATTGTATTATTATTCCCCCTTAAAGAGGACAAATACAATTCGCCCCTACAATAATACTATTGTACCAATGGTAAAAGCACTGAGAGGCATCCCACAATAGTCTTACTGGGAGACGGAATTAAAGGTTAATTTTTTTAAGTCTATCTAGCCTGAAAATGAGGGGGTCGCAGGCAGGCACGGATTTCCATTCTATAAATAAGTATATGTCAAGTCTTGGGATTTTGTCAAGGGGAATTATCCTCTGCAATCGCTCCGCAGAATAATATGATTGTACCAATGGTAGAAGCACTGAGAGGCAGCCCACAATAGTCTTACCAGGAGACGGAATTAAATTTAATTTTTTTAAGTCTATCTAGCCTGAAAATGAGGGGGTCGCAGGCAGGCACGGATTTCCACTATATAAATAAGTATATGTCAAGTCTTGGGATTTTGTCAAGGGGAATTATATTAATTTCGCCGCTAAAATTAAAGGTTCGTTCCAATCAACTAAAACCCTTGTGTTTGGTGATGGCATCTCTAACCGTTGTATGATGGAACGATGCAAAGACTCAGAATGACTCGACCAGACGACTGGCACCTTCATCTCCGCGATGGTGCAGCAATGAAAGCGGTTTTACCCCATACGGTGCGTCAGTTTGCCCGTGCCATTATCATGCCGAATTTAAAACCCCCAGTGCGCTCAGTCGCTGATGCTGCCGCCTATCGCGAGCGCATTCTGGCAGCAGTTCCAGAGGGTCAACAATTCGAGCCATTGATGACCCTCTATCTCACCGATAATACCAGTCCCGAAGAAATCATAGCGGCGAAAGCCTCTCAGTTTGTCAAAGCGGTGAAATACTACCCAGCCGGTGCGACAACTAATTCCGACTTGGGGGTGACAGACCTGCGTAAGTGCGATTGCGTTTTGGCAGCGATGGAGCAGCTGGATATGCCGCTACTACTGCACGGGGAAGTTACCGATGGAGATATTGATGTGTTCGATCGAGAGAAAGTGTTCATTGAGAGGCACTTAATCCCACTGATAACGAGATTTCCCAAACTGCGGGTGGTGTTTGAACACATTACCACTGCCGATGCGGTCCAGTTTGTTCTCTCTGCTAACAACAATGTCGCCGCCACAATTACGCCCCAACATTTATTGTTTAGCCGAAACATTCTCTTTAGCGGTGGCATTCGTCCCCATTTTTATTGCCTGCCGATTTTGAAACGAGAGGAGCATCGTTTGGCACTTTTGCAAGCGGCAACATCGGGGAATGCCAAGTTTTTTCTAGGGACCGATAGCGCACCCCATTCTCGCTACAGCAAAGAAAGTTCCTGTGGCTGCGCGGGTTGTTATTCGGCTCTGCACGCTCTAGAGTTGTACGCAGAAGCTTTTGAGAGCGTTGATGCGCTCGAGCAACTGGAAGGGTTCGCCAGCTTTCACGGTCCAGATTTTTATCAACTCCCCCGGAATACCGAACAAATCACATTAACCAAAACCCCTTGGCGCATTCCCGATGAATTGCCATTTCCCGAATCTGGACTGGTGCCGTTACGAGCGGGTGAGGAAATGACTTGGCAATTGGGGGAATAAAAAACCGCCAGTTTTAGCTTACATATAATGTTTGTGGCTTTTATGCTCCCGTCTTATTTTGGTAATAATCGCGGGTTCCCTTCGCATCTAGGGCTTCACCGAGACGAGCAATGGCCTGGGCGTAGGCGGCGTTACGCAGAGATATATCGAACTCCTGGGCGAAAGACCAGACTTTTTCCGCTTGTGTCACCATTCTTTCTTTTAAGCGCTCATTTATCTCGTTTAATTGCCAATAAAGACCGCTGCGATTTTGCACCCATTCAAAATAACTCACCGTTACCCCACCTGCGTTAACCAGAATATCGGGGAAAACGAGAATCCCTTTTGATTCTAAAATGCGATCGGCTTCTGAGGTAGTGGGACCGTTGGCCACTTCAAAGATATATTTCGCCCGCACGCGATCGGCATTTTCGGCGGTAATTTGGTTTTCTAGGGCAGCCGGAATCAAAACATCCACATCTAGGGCTAATAATTCTTCATTACTAATCGCTTCGTGTTCCATGATATGACAGACGGTATCCTGACAGTAAATAGCAGTAATCTCGCGGTGTTCCTGTTTATACTGACGAATGCTGGCAATATCTAGGCCTTTTTCCCGATAAATGCCGCCCTGGGAATCACTTACCGCCACCACTTGATAACCGGCTTTGGCGAGGAGATCCGCTACTATGGCCCCGGCGTTACCGAATCCCTGGACGGCCACGGTAGTATTAGCGGGTTTTTTGTCTAATTTCGGCAAAAGAGAGTTAATAACATGAAAAGCTCCTGTTCCCGTCGCCGTATCGCGGCCGCGACTGCCTCCCATGGTTAAAGGTTTCCCCGTCACCACCGCCGGACTAATTTTACGCCGAATGATGCTGTACTGGTCCATCATCCAACCCATGATCATCTCGTTGGTATAGACATCGGGGGCAAGAATATCGACATCGGGACCAATAAAGTCGGCTATACCCTCGATATAGCCCCGGCTAAGGCGTTCTAACTCGGCTTTTGACAATTCTTTCGGATTGAGGGTAATGCCGCCCTTGGCCCCACCAAAGGGCAAATCCAGCAGGGCGCATTTAAAGGTCATCCAAAAGGCCAGGGACTGCACCTCATCAATGCTGACGTTGGGATGATAGCGCACACCTCCTTTGCCGGGGCCGCGGGTGTCATCGTAGCGGACGCGGTAGCCTTGGAAGATTCTTAAAGTGCCGTTGTCCATACGGACGGGTATGGAGACGCTGAGACTAGCTTTGGGATATTTTAACCGCTCGATCGCATCATCGGAAATGGAGACATACTTAAGGGCGCGTTCTAGGCGACTGCTGGCATCGGTAAAGAGTGATTTCGACATGATTTTTTTCCCCCTATCTATCCCCATTAGAACATGAAAAAACAGTATATTTCGCTACAGTTTATTTTTCTTAATTAACCATAGACAGGAATTGCCGACAAGTATTCTCAAACAAGGTTATTGTTGAGTTAACTTCAGTGATTGACACTCCCCGCTCTAAAGAGACGGGGATTCTTGGTTCACAGAGATTACTTGCTTAGACAGAACTGCTTCTGAAAAAGTAGAGGTATTCTCTCCCCAAGCGTTTATTGGATCTAGCCCAAAGGTTCCGGTATGCCCTACCGTACTTAGTCCCCTTTTAAGGATGTTGATTGCGGCGTTTTCAT
>NZ_SFBY01000295.1:0-3499 GCF_007095505.1 Microcystis sp. M_QC_C_20170808_M3Col | reverse complement strand
GGGATTGCCATGAAGAAACAGGATCGGCTCTCCTGAACCTTGATCGACATAGTGTATTTTAAAGCCATCGACTTCGATAAAGTTGGACTCGAAAGGAAAATCCGCAGAAATACTTGGTGTTGTTTCCATTTTTTCACTCTTGACTGAAATCGATAAAAAACGCTGAAAGTGTCCAGTTTTTGGACAATTATGAATTCCGCCCAGCAGATGCTCCGCCGTCGAGCGCCCATACTGCACCAGTTACCCACGATGTTTGCTCCGATAGCAAGAAACAAATTGCATTGGCGACATCAACAGGTTGCCCGATGCGTCCGATAGGGTGGAAAGTGTTGAAACCTTGAAGGACTTCATGAACTTCGCTCGGATTGATAAATGATTCATACACTGGTGTCTCGACGACAGCAGGAGCTACAGCATTCACGCGGATGTTGTAGGGAGCCAATTCAATAGCAAGATGCCGCGTCAGTCCGTGTAAACCAGCTTTCGCCATTGCATAGGCTGCACCTGGAGTTGCCGCAGTAGCCACATTAGCCCACATTGAACCAACGTTGACGATCGCTCCTTTACCACGAACTTTCATGTTCTTGGCAACTTGTTGAGTCAAAAAGAACGTGCCGCGATTGATTTCGAGATAGCTGTCGTAGTCAATCTCTTGACAATCTAAAAAAGGCTTTGGAGAAAATATGCCAGCGGCATTAACCAGATACTCAATATCTGGCATCTGCTCTGCGATTCGAGCAATAAGCTTGGCGACATCCTGTTTATTGGTAATATCTGTCTGTAGGAATTCGACATTCCCATAATAATCTGCCAACTCTTGCGCCGTCTTGTTGAGTTTGTCAATTTTTCGTCCTACAATGATCACTTCAGCTTGACTTTTTAGAAGAGCCTCGGCGACGGCTTTACCAATGCCACTGCTACCTCCCACAATCAATGCCAACTTACCCCTAAATTCAAATTTATCTTTCATGGATTGTCTCCTGAATTTTCTAAGGTTATCAAGTAGATTAGCTGGGTGAAGAAATTATTTTTTTTCTCAAACCAGCTTTTGTCTGTCTTTTTTCGGTTAATTGTTAACCTGGCAACTGTCCAAAACGCACCAAGCCCTAAGAGCGTCAAGGGAGAAGAGTGTTCGGGGACGGACGTAGAATTGGCACTCCGAAATGTCAAACCCCCTAGCGATACTGTGTATTTATTCACCTCATCATAGGTAACGGTATAGGTTGTGGGATAATAGCCATCCTTGGCATACATGAACCCCGCTGGCTGGGGAACGGGAGATGTAAAGCTACTGTTCGGTTGTGCTGCCAAATCTTCAAAAAAATCAACGGTGATCAAAAGATCGATAAAAGTCATCTTTCCCTCATTAAAACCGAAGAATAAGGAGGCAAGAGGATTGGGTTCTGCGGGGTTAAAAAAAGCCGTTCCAGCGCCCGATACAGCATAAAACTGACTTCCAGGCGGAACTTGTTCAAAACCGACAGGAACAGCCCTGGGATCTGGTTTCTGAACTGCTTTATTCAGTTCTTCTCCTGCACATTCAAAAAATCCCACGGGATGTGGGCAGATAGTGCTGTGTCGCTCAGCAAAGGTGGACAGGTAAAAAGAAAAGTCAATGTGCTGATCTCGGTAACCAGGTTGCTCCTCTGGTGTATGACCATCATTGAAATAGAGGAGTTCTAAATCTCCGAAGGGGGTTGCTGAAGCTTGAGGCGGCAAGAGTGGGTTATAAAGACGTGTGGGATAGGGAAAGGTAGAAGGGTTGCCGTTAGCAGGATTGGGTAAGCTAGACAGAGTTTCTTGGGAGAAAGTTGTGCCGATATTGGTGGGTTCTCCACGCTCATTAAAGGTGACAAAGGAGCGAAACGTTCCATTTCCCAGAGGTAATGGTTCTCCGTAAAAGACAGAGCCTGAATCTAACGGATTGTTTGCTGAAGCTGAAAAAGGTGGGTGTGAATGAGGAGGGACTGAAGGAGAACCACTCCCATGGGCAGATGCTGCTTCTATTCCTAAAGAGACAGGGGCAAGAACTACTCCCATAACAGCCACTAATAATTTGATGGTCTTCATCAGTGAAAGCTCCTAAAGCTAAATAGTTGGACTTAGTCGATTTATGATTTTCCTTGATATATCTGGGTTTCAGCGATTTTGGGCTTGGTCGAAGTAAATCCCAAGCGGGGATTGGAGTTGAGGCTTTTCTCGATTTGTTTTTTGTCTAAGTCCCAATAGATTCAGAATCCCATTTCGAGGCAGTACCAAAAGCATTAACCTCATCAGCTCATTTAGGTTTTTGCTGGCGAATTTTGAGCTTAGTTACCACCCCCAAAGCGCCGAAAGCTAATAAAGATAAAGCAGGAGAGGATTCAGGAACGGAAGTAGAGTTGGCACTCCGAAATGTCAATCCTCCTAGGGACATCGTATATTGCTCACTGTTCGGGTTATAGGTAAGGGTATAGGTAGTAGGATAGAATCCAGACTCAGGATAGATACCGCCGGCTGGCTGTTTAATTGGTCTAGTAAAGCTGCCGCCATTGGGTTGTTCCCCAAACTCCTCGATAAAACCATTGCCAATGGGAACGTCGATATAACTCAGTTTCCCCTCATTAAACCCGTAGAAAACTGTTTGGGTGAAAGGATCTAAGGTCTCTGAGGGATCGAAATAAGCGGTTCCAGCACGCTGTAACCCATAAAAAGTAACAAAGGGCGGAACTTGAATAAAATCCGTCGGAATAGCCCCAGGTGGCGGCGGTTCTAGTACCTTTGCCAGTTCTTCTCCAGTACAAACAAAGGGACTTACCGGATTATTTAGGTCTGGATGGGGACAGATTAAGTCTCGTTGCTCGTTGGTGATGAAGAAATAAGTAAAGTCTATATGGGGGTGCATCAGGTCAGCAATATTAGAGAGTGCTGGATCGTGACCGTGACTCCAATAAATCAGCTCAACGTGTTTAAAAGCTGTAGCTGGAGCATTGGCAGGCAAGGGAGGAAAAAGACGCAGTGACGCAGTGGGAAAAACCGGTAATTCGGGTAAACCAGTTAGAGCCACTTTGTCAAAGATATAGCCAATTTCTGAGGGATATCCTTGGTCATCGGTTTTGACATAGGTGCGAACCATTCCATTCCCCAAAGAGAGTGGATTTCCGTAAAATACGCTGCCTGATGCTAGTGGATCGACGAAAGGTGGCGCTGGTGGCAGTGGTTCATGTAAACCTCCATGGGCTTGTACCGGGTGCAAGTTTAAGAGGAAACTCGAAAACACTGCTCCAGTGGCTATGATTGCCTTAGTTACTCTAGTTGTCATCGTTGTCACCATTATTCTACTTGTCAGATTAACTTGGCTCAATTGAATTCACAACCTAAGTTTAGGAACTTAAGCAGTTTTTTAGGCGTTGTCAGACAGAAAGATGAATCAAGCAGAAACGCAGGGAATAGGAACATCCTTAAACTTGAGGTAATGAATAAGAAGCCGAATTGAGTGCTCTAACATTTCGACAGATTT
>NZ_SFBY01000294.1:0-8420 GCF_007095505.1 Microcystis sp. M_QC_C_20170808_M3Col | reverse complement strand
GTGGAATGATCGCAAGAAGTTTTCCGTATAATATTACGATAAGCGTGTTATGCCGATTAGTGTACTCTGTTATGAACCCTCCCCCACCCCGCAAACTCCTAGACGTAGTGCGAGAGACGATCCGCCTCAAACATTACTCCTACCGCACCGAACAAACCTATGTGGACTGGATCAAACGCTACCTGCTCTTCCATAACAAAAAACATCCCCGCGAGATGGGAGCAGAAGAAATCAAGAGTAACCTTTGGGGTGGTTGGGTTGCGCTTTTTCAAGCGAATTGAGCTATTTTCGCCCCAGTCTTGTTGCGCTCAACCCAACCTACGAGGCTACGAGGCTTATAAATCTGCCTAGTTTGATTATATCTTTGCATCGCATCTTGCAGACCAAATTTAATGTCATCAATGAACTGGTCAGGAAAAGGTTTTCCAACAATATGCTTGGTATCTATATTGTTTTCCTTCCACAATCTAAATTGAGCTTGTTCTTGAGTGGCATGATAAAGATATTTGTAAAAACTGTCAGGCATTTCCGCCCCTTCAACTAGATAAAGCTTGGTTCGCAAAATTCTGACTATTTCTTTATGAAGATCAAAGAAATATTTATTCTTAAAAAAGGACTCAATTTCCTTCTTTTGCTCTTCACTTAGTGGATCATGAACCCCAGAGGCAGGATTAACAATATCTTCTTTGACATAATATAACGTATCAATTTGATTCACGAGATTGAAGAGTGGTCCATAGAATTCTTCAATCTGGCTTCTATAATGCTCAATTGTATGTTCAAGTCTCTTAGTATTGTCTTCTCTGATTTTAGTTAAGTAAAAGGTCAGTATTGAGCCTGCAAGTGCTAGTGTTCCAGCAATCAACGCAACAACAACTTCTGTCTTCATATTAAACACACCTCGACCTAATATTATCTTAAGACTAACAGTCTTTCTAGTTAAGAAATCTAACAAAATAAAACTGCATAACTACATATTATACAAAAACTTTCCGTATCTCACACCAAATACGCATTTTTTCAGGAAACTTTCCGTATATTACTCTCCTGTATAGCGATCGCAAGAACTCTTCCTATAACATTACAATAAGCGTGTTATGCCGAATTATTATAGGCGTTCTCAGATGTTTTGAAAATCCCACAGGGTCGTCAATACAAAATTATGTTATACTTCATCTTTATGAGAAACGGTGCAGTACCCGAATCGAATTATTGGGGAGATTTATTACCATATTTAACTTCATTTGTCAAGAAATTCGCTCATTTTTAGGTGCGATCGCTTTTTATACGATTATTCCGGTTCCGATTGCCTGGCCTGATTTTGGCAGAATTGCCCGATGGATTCCCCTAGTGGGCTTATTTTTGGGTTTAATTCTGGTTTTGCTCGATCTAACTCTAGCCGGTCTGGGAATGCCCCCCTTAACTCGTGCGGTTGTCCTTGTCGGGGTTTGGGTTTATCTAACGGGAGGACTACACCTTGATGGAGTTAGTGACACGGCCGATGGTTTAGCTGTCACCGACCCCCAGCGTCGTTTAGCGGTCATGGCCGATAGTGTTACTGGGGCCTTTGGAGTCATGGCCGTGACTATGGTTTTGCTGCTAAAAATCGCCGCTTTGACTGATTTAAGCGATAATCGAGCCTTAGCTCTAATTCTAGCACCAATTTGGGGACGTTGGGGGCAAGTAATGGCGATCGCTCTTTATCCCTACCTCAAACCCACCGGCAAGGGAGCCTTTCATAAAGTGGCTTTTTGTCTGCCCTGGGACTGTGGGGGGGGAATTTGGGGGTTAATCGCCCTATTTGGCGGTCTAAGGTGGGGAATAATCGCCATTAGTGCCGGAATCGCCCTCGCTCTGCTTACTGGTTACTGGTTATATCGTCGTCTTCGGGGTCACACCGGCGATACCTACGGTGCGGTGGTAGAGTGGACAGAGGCTCTATTCTTGGTTTTTTTGACAATAATTAGCTAATTTTTGCCCTCCACGGCCCGTAAACGGGTTAATTTCAGGGTAAATTTTCCCCCACCGGTTTCTCCGAAAGCTCTCACCCGAATAATATATTTACCCGACTCGGTAATGCGCGCAAAGAGGAGGGCATTAGTGCCACCATCGGGACCATCATCATTTTCCGCTACAGTGGAACCATCGGCGGCCAGGAGAATTAACACCCCATCAAAATTTTCCGATTTGAGATCGATGGCCACCTGATCGTCCTTGTCCAAATCTACGGTATAATCCCTAGCAAACCCCCCTTCACCTGTGGGAATATCTTTGTCGGTGAGAGTATCGTTAATTTCTTTATTGAGGATGAGGGGGACGGGACTATAGATTTTTTCCGCTCGCACCGGTAAAGATTGACCGCTTAACCAGAATAAAGTGAGTAAGACGCATAAACTAGAATAGCGACCAGTCAAAGGAAATCTTGTCATAGGGGCAGATGTTCGTTTTCTCAATCTCCCTATTCTACAAAAAACTGATAACTATCAGCAGTTCGACAAAATTAAATTCACACCCCAGAAAAGGGGAACACCGGAACTGCGGAACTGCGGAAGGGAAAAATATGTGTAATTAATTTTGTTAACTATGAACATATATTCCTTGCTGGTAAAACAAGTTAAAAATCCCCCTTGGAGCAAGGGAGCAAGAGGGAAGATAAAACCCGTTTAAGGTAATTGCTGTGATCATTAATTGACAATATTTAAAAGAGATTGATTGAAAAATGAACTAGAAGTTAAAAACTTAAAGAGGGTTCTTACATGGGCAAAGAAGCTAAAGACTGAGTGATATTATAGGCTTGACCGCGATAGGTAACGGCTACCGGTTTCTGAATGCTTTGAGCGACACCACGGTTTTTTAAATAGGGAACACCACGATAGCCTAAAATCATCGGACTGGAAGCAACGGTGGCAGTGGGATTTTTGTCGTAAGCAATGCTGCGATAGGTTAATTTCATAGCTGTATCTGGAGATAATTGGTGAGTTAGTCTTATCTCCAGCCGCGGCGAAATTAATTCCAGAAAAGCTCAACTTTTTTCTGGGTAAATATCCTACCAAGAAGACCCCCGATAGCGCATTTCTCGACGCAAGGCATAACGACGGGCAAAATTAGGAACATCGCCCCGACATTTGAGATAAAGACATTTAAGGCATCATCGGGTAACACCGTCGCTAAAACTCGCGCTTTGTCGATACCGGCTTTCTGGAGAATACTTTCATCGGTGGCGTTACCATTAAGAGTTAAGTAACCTTTTTCCTGAGCTAATCCAATGCGATCAGGGTTATTATCGACGATAATAAAGGATTGGGCTGTTTTTGCCAATTTAGTCGTTATAATGCGTCCTATACGCCCAAAACCGCAGATTATGACGTGATTTTCTAGGGATTCCATCTCTTTATTCATCCGGCGATCGCTAAAAGCTCTGTTAATTTCTCCCTCGGTGAGCATCTGAAAAAAACCTCCCACCACATAAACGGCCGAGGTTGTCCCACAGACGATAACTAACATGGTAAAAGCTCTCAGACTGGGAGTGTTAATCGGTTTAACTTCCCCGAAACCTACTCCAAATATGGTGATTATCACCATATAAACGGCATCGAGAAAACTCCAACCGTAGGCCATATAACCGATAGTTGCTCCGACTACCGTAGCGAGAAAAAAACTCGCCCCGATGATAATCCTTTTCAGTGAACTTTGCATCGATTTCCGTGACCTGACCATCTAGATATCAGCTTACAGCAGAATTTATACTAAATCCGTTGAGCATAATGCTACTTATAAGGACAGGCACTCATGCAAAAGGGGGGATAAATAATCAGTTTTTAATAACCGGATTTAGTATAACGGAAGATTTTTGCAGGAGAGCTTTTTAACTGGCTGTTAACTTAGTCATAACTTGGATACTGTATAATCCCTATGTCAAGTGTCCGTAATAAAATTTAACCTAATCAAGGTCTGAGTATCAGTTTTGACTTTATTACTGAAAATATGAGTATTTCTCGCCGTAATTTCCTCACCTTTTTAACTGCCACTGCCGGTGTCTCTTTTTTCAGTCTGCAAGAGAAAAAATATTCCTCTCTGATTAGCAGTCCTGCGATCGCTGCCAATAGTTTCGGGTTAAACTTTGCTGCAGTCAAACTGCCGATTCCCTTAAAAATTGACGGCATGAGCGATGAAAGCCAAAAAAGTGCCTATCAAACCTATAAAGTCCTAGATGATCTCGTTCTTCCTCAAGGATTCACCTATGATGTGCTGGCGCAGTGGGGAGATAAAGTGGGTGATTCCCGTTTCGGTTATAACAATGATTATCTATCTTTTATCGAAACCAGTCCGGGTCAAGGTTATCTAACCGTTAATTTTGAATATATCAGTGGTCGTACTTGGCTACAAACCTTTGAACAAGTGATTGGTAAAACCCTACCCGTCAAGGAAGTACGGGAAAAAACGAACGAAAAGGGTGAAATTGCCGCCTATCACCTGCAAGATGCCAGCTTAAAGGCAAAAATCGAGGAAATATCCCTAGAAGGCTTAATTGATCAGGGAATTGGCGTAATTTCCCTGGCTAAAGATCAAACGGGAAAATGGCAACGTACCTATAGTAAAGCCGATCGCCGCATTACTGGTATCTCTGGACTAAAGGACGGTCAGTACCTGAAAGCGACCGGTCCTGCTGTAGCAATTTTTACCAAAACCGATAAACTTGGCTACGATGACGGATTAGGGGCAAAAATTATCGGAACGTTGCAAAATTGCGCCGGGGGAACAACTCCCTGGGGGACTGTATTTAGTGCCGAGGAGAACTTTCAAGACCAAGTGACGGAGGTAGTGTTAAAAGATGGTTCCCCTTTGCATCCCGATACTACTCCCTTTATTCTCAATAGTTCGGAAGTGGATGGCCGGGGTAACGTCTTCGGGTTAGCGGGAAATAAATACGGTTGGATGGTGGAGGTGGATCCTGCCAATCCCGACGATTATGGCACAAAACACACTTGGTTAGGGCGTTTTCGCCATGAAGCCGTCGCTTTTCTCGCTCAAACGGGGCAACCCTTGGCGGTTTATTCAGGATGCGATCGCAGAGGCGGTCATGTCTATAAATTCGTTTCGGAGGGCAAAATTAGCGATATTAAGCAGAAAAATAACTCAAAACTCCTAGAAAAAGGAATGCTCTACGGGGCCAAATTCAACCCCGATAAAACCGGTTATTGGATACCCTTAAATCCCGACACGGAGATAAATCCCGTCCTACCGAGTCAAATTGCCGCTAGTCGGGGGGATGGGGTGGTAGCTTTGCCGAATCCCGAAAGAACGGTCAATGAGACTAAATTACTGCTATTTAAGGACGATGAGGAGATTCTAGCCTACAAAGCTAAATATAAGACCCTCGCGGACCTGTATGAAGGTAATGGGACGGAAAAACAGGGAGCAATTCTCATCGATGCTCATTTTGCCGCTAACGCCGTTGGGGTCACTTGTACTGGTCGCCCGGAAGATACGGAAGTGGACGAGAATGGCACTTTATATATGACCTTTACCTCTGGTAGTCCCAGTGAAGCGGAGGGAGGAGCCGATAAGGAGATATTTAAGGGGCCAAATGGCGAAATACCCTACGAATTTGGTTGGATTATCAGCTTAAGGGAAGATAATAACGATGCTGCTTCCTTAAGTTTTCGTTGGGATGTGGTCGCTTATGGAGGGGAACCGACAGAGAAAGGTGAGGGTTTTTCTAATCCCGATAACCTCGCTTTCGATAAACAGGGAAATCTCTGGATGGTTAGCGATATTTCCACGGGTGGGTTAAATCGAGAGATGAAAACTCGTTATCCCCAAGGGGTCCCGGTTAGTCAACGGGATTTATTGGGTATTTTTGGCAATAATAGCGCTTGGGTGTTTGCCAAGGGTCAAGAGCATCCCTATCCTTTTGCTATCGCTCCCATGGATGCGGAATTAACGGGATTGTACTTTACTCCCGACCAAGAGACGTTATTTTTGGCAGTACAACATCCGGGGGAAGCGGGGGGAATTCGTCGGGATTTGGCCTTTGAAAACCGCAAATTTGTCCTTAAAACCACTAATGGTCGGGAATTTGAACAAATGCGACAAGTACCCCTAGGGTCGAATTGGCCCAGTGGTCAAGTTAATCAACCTCCCCGGCCAGCAGTGGTGGCGATTCGGCGAACCGAGTCAAAATAGACTTTAAGCGAAAGTTTCCTCTTTCTTTTCTGGCCATACCGCCATTGTATCGACTTCCTAAACTATTACTTCTCTTCCCATTCCGCAAACAGGGAATCAATTCCCTTTTTCTCTTCCTCTGGCGAAACCCGTAACCCCTTGTGCGGACGGAAAACAAAATCCCTGGAAGGCGACAGGCGATAGAAGAACCATCCCACACAGATCCAGAGTAATAGACTACAACTGGCGACCAAAAAGCCTATAGCCCCCATCCCGATGAATTGCGCCATAAATAGATCTACTCCTCCCTCGAAAAGTAACCCCCCTTTCGGCAGATCTAAATAGGTATCCGCCCAAGGAATATCTTTCGGGGCTAAACAGAAAATACCCACGGCCAGAGTACCCCAGATACCGCAACCGAGGTGAACGGGAACGGCTCCCACCGGATCGTCGATTTCCCCTTTTTCGAGCCAAATACTAAACGGAAGAACGATCGCCCCACCGATAAAGCCGATTAGCGCCGCGCTCGGAAAATTCACGAAGGCACAGGGGGCCGTAATACTGACACAACCCGCCAGAATGCCATTAATAATAAAGGTTAGACTCGGCTTACCGGAGAATATCCAAGCGAGAGTGGTGGAGGCCAGCGCGCCGAAAGCCCCGGCGATGAGTGTCGTTAGCAGGATATGAGAGATCGCGTCTGCATTGGCCGCGAGGGTAGAACCCGCATTAAAGCCGAACCAACCTAACCAGAGAATAAAGCATCCCAAGGTCGCTAGGCTCGGATTCCCGCCGAAAGTCGCCATGATTTTATTGCCGCGATAGCTGGTATTTTTGAAGGAAAGGTTTTCCCCTTGGTCCCAAGGGATATATTTTCCCGCACGAGGCCCTAACAGCCACGCCCCCGTCAAAGCCGCCCATCCTCCTACCGAGTGAACCACCGTCGAACCTGCGAAATCCCGAAACCCCAAATCGTGCAACCAGCCCCCTCCCCAAATCCAAAAACCGGCAATGGAGTAAATCAGGATAAAAAAGGCACTAAAAAGGACGAACGCCCCGAAGCGAATCCTCTCCGCCACCGCCCCCGATACGATCGTGGCGGCAGTTCCCGCGAAAGTGAGTTGAAAGAAGAATTTAGCCGTTAGAGGAATATCCGCCCAATCTAGGGAGGGAAATTGACCATTGAGTAGAAGAAAACCCGGTGTTCCGACAAATTTGCCGCCATCCCCGAACATCAGTCCGAAACCGATCAGCCAATAGACTGCGGTAGCGACGGTAAAGACGATCGTGTTTTTGGCGAGGACGGTGATCGCATTTTTACTCTGGCAAAAGCCCGTCTCTAGCATGGCGAAGCCGCAGTTCATGAAGAAGACGAGACTACCCGTGAGTAACACCCAGATCGTATTTTGACCGCGGGTTAACTGCGCCACTTGCTCGGATAATCCGATATCTTGAGCCATTACCGCCGATATACCGATGCTCAGGCTCAAAGTAGTACAGAATAAACCGATGTATTGAAAATTCCGTCTATTTTTAGCAATCAATCCTTGAGATAGCCTTTTTATTCTGTAAAATCGCATAGCTACAATGGGTAGATTTTCCATGTATGAAAACTAGATCACATCATAGATCGGTAAAATCGCAAGATGTTCTTGATAATACAACCTTGACTATCTGAATCTATGGCATTATGTATCAATCCCATCTGTCCCCAGCCGGAGAACCCCGAAGATCGGAGTATCTGTGAGGCTTGCGGTTCCCACTTGCTACTACAGAATAGATATCGGGTGATGAACGTACTACACCAGAGGGAGGACAGGGTAACTACCCTTTACGATGTGGTGGATATGACGGATCAAGACAATTCCAAGGTTCTCAAAGTTCTCTACACAAAGAACCAGGACACGATTTCTCGGTTCGATCGAGAGGCAGATTTATTAAAAAATTACCGGATCGAGGGACTTCCTCAAGTAGAACAGGGCGGATATTTCCCGATCGAGTTTCCCGATAATCCTATTCCCGCCAACTGTCTAGTGATGGAGAAAATCCCAGGACTGAACTTAGAGCAGTGGCTAAAACAGCACGGGGCGATCGATGAAAGGCGGGCGATCGACTGGTTAAAACAACTAACTACTATTTTAGAAAGACTACATTCTAATAATTTCATCCATCGCGATATTAAACCTTCTAATATTATGTACCGCAATAGCGATAACAGGATATTTCTAATCGATCTAGGTGCGGTTCGTTTAATT
>NZ_SFBY01000293.1:0-6516 GCF_007095505.1 Microcystis sp. M_QC_C_20170808_M3Col | reverse complement strand
CAAAAAATATAGAAGAGCTAATGCAAATTAGCCGCTATCGGTTGAAGGATTACATCAAGGGACAAAGAGCTATATCGCTTGCCCTATCTACCTTCTAGCTCGCTTGTCCCCCTCTCAGGTTTTTTTTTGCATAGTCTGATAGTTTCATGTCTATATATTACCATCCCTGACTATATCTGACCATATTTGTATTGAAACTTGACAATACCTCCATCGATAGATTCTGACACCAAATCCGTTTTTAATTGAGGAAACAACTTTTTTGTCTTAGCCTTAGTGGGAAGCTATGATATTTTAATGCTTGGCGGTGCCAACTTTGGCATCGAGAATATCTCCTGAATCCTGAAAATGCAATCCGTAGACTTTACCACCCTCAGCGCCACTTGTGCCGAAATTGCTGCCGTTTGGCTGCCGGCGAGACTAGAACAAGTGTATCAAATTGATCGCCAAACGATCGCCCTCTATTTACGAACCTTCGATCGCAAGGGATGGTTAATTATTTCTTGGCATCCCCAAGGAGCGCGGCTGCATATTGGTGATCCACCGCCAAAAGTCCCAGATACCTTCACTTTCAGCGATCAATTGCGTCATCAACTCAATGGTTTTGCGCTGACAAAATTAGCATTTGTTGCCCCGTGGGAAAGAGTCATCGATCTACAATTTGCCCAACGTCCTGATGATCCGGCCCAGGGGCATTTGTATATAGAAATTATGGGCAAATATAGCAATGTGATTTTAACTGCGGCTGACAATCAAATTGTCACCGTTGCCCATCAAGTCAATGCCACCCAGTCTAGTGTTCGCACCGTACAAACGGGACAAATCTATCAACTACCCCCCGTTTTATTGGCAACAAATCCCAGTTTAGAAGAATCCTTGAGCAGTTGGCAAGCCAGAGTTAGTTTAATCCCTAAAACTATCGAAAAACAGCTAGTTAGTACCTATCGTGGGGTTAGTCCGGTCATCGCTCGATCGCTGTTGCAGAAAGCCAAGATTAACCCGAAATTAAACACGGATCAGTTAGATAATACTGATTGGGAAAAGCTCTTTTCAGTTTGGCAAGAATGGTTAAAAATCTTGGAAAATAAAACCTTTCAACCCGGATGGACAAGAGAAGGTTATACGGTGATCGGTGGGGAGATACTGGCAGCGGCTAAAAATGTCCAAGAATTATTAAACCGTTATTATAGCGACCAAATTAATCAAGAAAGCTTTCGACAACTACAGCAAAAATTAAATCAAAAAGTCATCTCTTTACTGACTAAACTGCAAACTAAAGCGGCGGGATTTCAAACAAGACTAGCAGAATCTGCTCATGCCGATCGCTATAAAGAGCAAGGGGATTTATTAATGGCAAATCTGCAGCAAATACAGCAGGGAATGACTAGCATTACTTTGGCGGATTTCCAGACAGGAAAACCTGTAATTATTCCTCTCGATCCCGAAAGAAATCCCGTGCAGAATGCCCAATATTTTTATAAACAACATCAGAAATTAAAAAGGGCGCGGTTAGCGGTGGAACCTTTATTAGCGGAAGTGGTCAGTGAAATTAATTATCTCGAACAAGTGCGATCGAGTTTAAGTCAACTAGAGAATTATAGCAGCAGGGAAGATTTAGAGGCCCTAGACGAGATACAAGAAGAATTAATTCAACAGAAGTATCTAGAAAGCAATTACCAGCGTAATCGGGCGAATAACAAAGAATCCGAACCCATGCGCTTTACTACTCCCTCTGGAGTAGAATTATGGATTGGCAGAAATAACCGTCAAAATGATCGGCTAACTTTTCGTAGCGCCAGCGATTACGATATCTGGTTTCATAGTCAAGAAATCGCTGGTAGTCACGTTTTACTCCGTTTAACCCCCGGTACAGTTCCAGAAGCCGCCGATCTGCAATTTGCCGCCGATTACGCCGCTTATTATAGCCGCGCTCGCCATAGTGAACAGGTTCCCGTCGTCTATACCCGTCCCAAATACGTCTATAAACCCAAGGGCGCAAAGCCCGGTATGGTGGTTTACAAACAGGAAACGGTAATCTGGGGCTGTCCTCAGAGGGTTGAGGATTACCGCAAAAAATAATTTTTTACCAAATTGTTTACTTTTTTTTACACAAAATGGGTATTGTCTGTTACAATTGTTACTAGAGAGACAAATGCAGTTCAGGCGCTTGGGAACGCAAGAACTATATTTCCTCGGATTACAACAACAAACAACAGCAAACCAGTGGTAGCAGCCGATAGTCTCGGGAAAGACACAAAAAACCGACTATTCAGGTGATATTAAAGCGACCACTGGTATTTTATACTCACCTAACCGCTTCTGTCACTTTCCTCAACTTTCTTTTCGGTTTCCGAGACTTATTACCCAGATAAACTCGATGCTCTTTTAAATCGTTTATCCAATGACACTATCGGGTATTTGACGGGATGGTCTTGGATTTTAGAAGCTCTATGTCTGTCAGGAATTGAGAAATTTGGTATAAGACTACCGCTAAGGTAGCGGCATCCCGGGTCGCGTCAACCCAGAGGTCGGTCGTTCAATTAAGTTTGTTCGAGCTGCCGGTCATCACCGTCCGTTTACGGCGGTGAGGATGTCAAGCGACTGACTTCTTTGCTTCGGGATAAAATCCCGTCAGTCCCGCTCGCTCAATCCTTCACTGGGTAAGCTTTTCGACCCCTTTGACCCCATCTTGCTCCCAAAAATGAGCCCAGGATGAGTCCCATTAGAGGAAACTTTGCCCTTGTCAGTGCGTCTTTAGCCTCTAAGCAAACAAGTGTCACGCTTGCGATAGAATGGATCGGACTTAGCCTAAATGGGGTCAGCGAAAGAATGTGCGGAATTGTTGGCTATATCGGAACCCAAACAGCGATCGATATTCTCCTAGCTGGTTTGGAACGTTTAGAATATCGGGGTTATGATTCGGCAGGGATTGCCACAATTCTCGAAGGTGAATTACATCGAGTCCGCGCCCAGGGAAAACTCTACAATCTGCGGGAAAAATTAGAACAGGAAGTTAATCCCTCCCAAATTGGCATCGGTCACACCCGTTGGGCAACCCACGGCAAACCCGTAGAAAGTAATGCCCATCCCCACACCGATAATAGTCAACGGGTGGCAGTGGTACAGAATGGCATTGTCGAAAATTTTCAGGTATTAAGAACAGAATTAAAGGAGAAAGGCTGTATATTTGACTCGGAAACCGACACAGAAGTTATTCCCCATCTAATCGCCAGTTATCTACCCAAACCTACCGATGAAGAATACTTGGGGGTGAGTCCTTTCCTCAAGGCAGTTTTAAGGGCAATTGAACGTTTAGAGGGTGCTTTTGCCCTAGCGGTGATTAGTCCCGATTATCCCGATGAATTGATTGTCGTGCGGCAACACGCCCCTTTAATCATCGGTTTCGGTCAAGGGGAGTTTTTCTGTGCCTCCGATGTCAGTGCTTTGGTTCCCCATACCCGGGCAGTGCTGTCCCTGGATAATGGCGAAATCGCTCGGTTAACACCCTTGGGAGTAGAAATTTATAATTTTGAGGGCAAAAGAGTCCGTAAAAGCCCCAGAGTCCTCGATTGGAGTCCGACGACCGTAGAAAAACAGGGTTATCGTCACTTCATGCTCAAGGAAATCTACGAACAACCCGGAGTGGTGCGCGACTGTTTAGGGACATATCTGCATCCCCAGAGAAACGCACAAAATGAGGATAATGTCAACCCGATAAATATTAATTTTTCTGAAGAAATTTACGATAATTTAGAACATATTCAGATTTTAGCCTGTGGAACCAGTTGGCACGCTAGTTTAGTCGGTAAATACTTGCTCGAGCAGTTGGCGGGTATTCCAACAAGGGTACAGTACGCCTCGGAATTTCGCTATGCACCCACGCCCCTGATGCCCAATACTTTAACTATCGGGGTGACGCAATCGGGGGAAACAGCCGACACTTTAGCGGCTTTGGAAACGGAAAAACAGCGTCGTTTAGGATTAGAAAAAAAATATCAAGCCCGGATTATCGGGATTACTAATCGCCCCGAAAGTACCCTAGCACAAATGGTCGATCAGATTATTAATACCCAAGCGGGGATCGAGATCGGGGTGGCGGCAACTAAGAGTTTTACGGCACAATTATTGGGTTTTTATCTCTTAGCTTTGGATTTATCCTATCGTCGTCAAACTTTGTCTTTAGAGAGAATCGAGCAAATTATTAATCAAATGCGATCGCTGCCAAGATTGATCGAAACTGTCTTAGAAACACAGGAAAAAGCGATCGAAGAATTGGCCCATGAATTTAATGACACCCAAGACTTTATTTTCTTGGGACGGGGGATTAATTTCCCCATTGCCTTAGAAGGAGCCTTAAAACTCAAAGAAATCAGTTATATTCATGCGGAAGGCTATCCAGCCGGAGAAATGAAACACGGACCAATCGCGCTTTTAGATGCAAAAGTTCCCGTAGTAGCGATTGCGATGCCGGGGATAGTTTATGATAAGGTTCTCTCCAATGCACAGGAAGCAAAGGCAAGGGATGCGCGATTATTGGGAGTAGTTGCCGACAGCGATAGGGAAGCACCAAAAGTCTTTAATGATTTGTTGTATGTGCCGGAAATTGAAGAATTATTATCGCCAATTCTAACAGTAATTCCCCTACAATTGCTCTCCTATCATATCGCAGCCCGTCGCGGTTTAGATGTGGATCAGCCGCGCAATTTAGCCAAAAGTGTCACGGTGGAGTAAAGTTCCTTCGGTTGAAAGTGTGGTTCACAGGTCTATCTAAATTGGAGCAAGAGGACTCCCTTTACACCGCGAAGCGGTTGATGGCGAGAGTGTCATCCCTTCTGTAAAACCGAGGGTCTTTACCCCGACATCTGTGATAAAATCAAGAGGCCGACTGACATCTGAGAAGCGATAGCAACCATGACGGGTGTGGACTTACAGCAATTATTACTAGAAAAATGGGGTCGTTCCTACGATATCCAGCTGCGACGCATCAAAGATAAGGTTCATGTCCAGGTAATGTGGAAATATCTCGAACAAGCTTCTTTTCCCCTCTCCGAGTCTGAATATCTGGAACATCTCAATGCGATCGCCAATTATCTCCACGAATGGGGTGGTTTTAGTCAATTTCAAGCTTTTATCCGCGAAACCCGCGAGCGTCCCCGTCTCGGTAAAGCGGTTAGTCTGGCCTTAGATTTAGGTGAAAGAGCATCGGAATGGCTGATCAGTGATCAGTGATCAATTATCAGTGACCAGTGGGATTGTTAACTGAACAGTATACTGCATTTAAATTGCGTATTGGATATTTTAATACAAATGCTCGAACTCCCCACTCCCCCACTTCCCACTTCCCCATCCCCTTCTCTAGACACACAAAAAGGCGTTAAGATTAACCTTAACGCTTGCCTTTGATTTAATGGCAGTGACTAGCTCTTGCGACAAGCAAAAGCACCAACACCGGCAACGGCTAAGATACCGAGGATAGCAGAGGGTTCGGGAATGTCAATTGATTTTTTTTGTGTGTAGGTGTTAGTGAACGCGTTGACCTGTGCAGTCGCCGCAGTGACTTCGATCTCATCGAGGATGAACAACTTTCTTACTCCAGAGGGAACAGGAACCGGAACGGGCGTGCCGCCATTGAGTGATGTCAGAAGACCGACATCATTACTCCCAATGGCGGTTGAAGAGATGTACTTCTTAGTAGTAATCCCCGGAAGTTGCCCAGCCACGTCCACACCCAAGGAGACCTGATCGAACATCGCAGTACTAAACGGTGCGATTTCCACGGTGTACCCTAGGGTGAACTTAGTGCCAATGGTGCTGGGAAACGTAGGTCTCCGAGTGTAAGTCATTCGGTGTACGCCTTCTCCTGCCGATCCTGTGGAGTTAGAGATGGCTATAAAACCGTCAAGAAAATCAGTGGTATTAGTGGTGGTGGCGGCATCGAATTTGTATATCTTATCCATATCGATGCAGCCGCTGGTGAGAGCCATGAATTGCGAAAGAACCATAAGACTACGATCTGAACAACTTGTCTGCGCTTGGGCGGGGGCAGCACCGGCAAAGCCGAAAGCGGCAACGCTGCCAGCGATGGCAAGAGCGCCAGTGGTTAGTCGTCTAGAGATGTTGGTGATCATTTTAAGTGGTTTGTTACTTTATTGTTAGGGCAGTAATGCGGAGACCTCCGTACTCTAGTATAGTTATAACCTCTGCCAGATGGAATGTCAAGTCCATGGGATGAAAAGTCAAACAAAACCTCCTAAAGATTTGCTAAAAACCGATAAATACAACCTAAAGATTTGCTAAAAACCGATAAATACAACTTTTATCATAGAAAATCAGTAGATGGAAAAGTTTGAATAACCAGAGTATTTAGTAACATCTGATACAAAATACTTAGAGAAACTAATTAGGGTTTGCTGAAAAAGTTATTGAAAAGTACAGGTCTCTTAATCAATGATTTCACTTAGCTACAAGCATAAGCTTTAGTTGTTGATTAGTTTCTAAGTCATAACTTATTGTCAT
>NZ_SFBY01000292.1:0-4588 GCF_007095505.1 Microcystis sp. M_QC_C_20170808_M3Col | reverse complement strand
AGGATAATGCAAGGTTTTTGAAAGTCCCAATCCTATTTTCTTGCACTAACATCGGACTTTAACAGGTCAAAAGCTTTATTTTAAAAGGGTTTTACCATTATTCAGCAAGCCCTAATTAGCGCCCAACAAGCTTGGATTAAGTTTAGAGACAGCAGTTGCGAATTTGAAAGAAGTGCCTATGAGGGAGGATCGATGGCTCCCATGATTTACAGTTTTTGTTTGGCAGATGTCACCGAGCAGCGTACCAAAGATTTGCAGAGATATTTAGAAGATAGCGATCGCTAAGTCAAAATCGCCGTTGATATTACCGATAATTCCTTAGACGTTTACTGCACAACAGCCTAAGCGGGTGAGGGGAATCGAACCCCTATCATTAGCTTGGAAGGCTAGGGTTTTACCACTAAACTACACCCGCATTTTCTTAGCACTTTCGTTAGTATAACACGAATTGCCGATTTTTGCAAGTAGGGCTTTTCAGCTTGTTAATCGCCCCTAAAATCCCGATCGCTCCTTTATTTCCCCGATTTGGCTAAAAGTTTCCTCCACGCGATCGAGATCTAGTTGGGAGAAATTATCGATCGCCCAGTTGGACACTCTCTGCATAAAATGGAAGGGATAGGTATGAGCGATTCCCACCACCTGCATTCCCGCTCTTTTGGCCGCTTCGCAACCGACAAAAGTATCTTCAATCACCAGACATTCCCAGGGTTGCAACTGTAGATTAAAATTCCAACGATTAAATCTTTCTACGGCCAGTAAATAACCATCTGGTTGAGGTTTACTGGTGCTAATCTCATCACCGGTGACAATGACACTAAAGTAATCCCCAAGGGCTGCCTGTTGCAAGATTGATTCCACTTCCGAGCGTATTGCTCCCGTCACCAAACCGATTTGTAGTTCTCTGGCCTTAACCCGTTCTAAAAAAGAGTATATCTCCTCATAAATAGGAAGTTTCTCTAATTTTCCTAATCTTTCTCGGTATAAACTCGCTTTTTTGTTAATTAACTTAGTCAGATATTCCTCGGTCACTTGACGACCGCGACGGGTGAGAACATTACGCAAACAGACGCGATCGCTTCTCCCCAGACATAACTCCGCAAATTCCGACCCTAGGGGCAGCAGATTTTCCCCGATCAAGATTTCATTGATTAACTCCTGATGGATCGGTTCATCATTGATGATCACCCCATTAAAATCGAACAGAACAGCCTTTAACATCAATCTTAGACAGAAAAGCTAATAAATACTCACTGTTCTTGATTATACTAAAGTTTTTCGTCGGGGCAGGGCGGGTCTTGCCCCTTACCCCATCTCAACAAACAATTTTAACCGGAAAATTGCCAAGGCCTTGACAAATTCCCAGATTTGTTCTATTATTTTGTTATAGTGGGAATCCGTGCTGCCCTGTAACCCCCCTATTGGGGACTAAGATATTAGCCAAAAATATAACAAAAGAATTTAGGCCATTTTTGCCGATAGCCAACGACGGAATAATTCCACAGCAATCTGATAACGGGAGTCTTGGCATTCGATGACATGATGATTTTCAAGGGTTTTTAGGGCCAGGTCGAGAGTTGTGGCAGTTAATCTGGTGCTGGACAGTAAATCTGCCCGGGTTAATCCTTGCAGATGGGAAGAAAGAACTATTAAAATCTCCCCTTGTCCGGCCGCATCTTGTTTAGCCTGTTTCCAGACACCCGTAAAATAATAATTTCCCCTTTGGAAAAACTCAGCATCGATAGCTTTTTCCACATCTTCCACCTGAAAACGAATATCTTGGGGACGTTGCAACTCAAAGACCTGTTTATTATAAAAACGTACCAGATGAAACCCGATAAGTTGCACTAGATAGGGTTGACCGTGGGTAAGTTGATAAATTTTGTCTAAAGCTTCTGGGGTATAGTCTAGGGGAAAATCCTCGTCTTCCCCAACGGGATTAGCGAGGATAACGCGAGTGGACTCCGGAGAGAGGAAACTAACTGGAATCGGGTAAACACTGCCAAAAAAAGGATGAAAATAATCGGCAGTCATCTCCTCTAGGGTATGTAATCCGGCAAAAACAAAAGCTAGACGCGGACTACTCTGGACAAGGGAACGCAGATAGCCGAGGAAATTCCGGGGGAGGGTATTCTCTTTGATTAAATCCTCAATTATCTCGAACTCATCGAGGGCAATAATTAAACCGGTTTTGGCTTTTTCCGGCAGAATCTGGCCTATCAGACGATCTAAATAACGATTAAAATACATTTCTGGATGTTGGGAGATTTTTTCCTCTTCTGGGGCATCAATTGCTAAAGTTTTGGCGATTTCCTCAGCCATATTCAGGAGGACTTCGGCTAGGCTGGTTACTGTGGCCACGCGCTGTAAATTAATGTAGATAACCGAGATAGCTGGTGGGAGATATGCCTCCAGATTGCGTAGAATCGAAGTTTTACCCATGCGACGATGACCATAGAGAACCACTGAGGATAGGTTATCTCCTGACCACATTGACTGAAGTTCCCGCAGGATATCCCCACGACCAACAAAGCGTTTACCGATCACCGGATCACCGATAATGTAGGGATTAGGAATCGGTTGGGTAATAGTCACCGTTCCCACCGTTCCCGCGATGGATGTGCTAATTTTTGCCCATTTTTCGGCCATAGAAAGGATTAATTCTTTTTCTGCTTGGGGTAAATTGGCCGCTTGTTGGTCGCTTATATCCCTTAATTTCCCGATAATCCGATTAAGAGCGAGGGATCTAGTCTGTTGGGAGTAACTTCTCTGGACTAAAGCCATTTCTGCGATAACTCGATTGAAACTGCTGATAGCTTGCCAAGTTTGCGGACGTAATGACGGTTCTGCGGCAATAGGGGCAACCGCTAGGGAAGCGATACTATCGGGAGTTGCTGCCTGACTAAATCGGTGTAAAGTTTGGGCGAGGCTATACATTTCTTCCCCGTAGGCGAGGGAACGTACCACAGCAAAGGCTTTTTCGGCTTTTTCGGTGTCCTGTTGGTGAAGATACCAAAAACCAGCAGCAGCGGCGCGAGCAGGAGTATCTAGACGGATTTTGCTGCGAGGAAGAGAAAACGGTTTCGCAGACGCATATTTTAACAATTGCCAATCGGAGGGATTTTCTGCCAGACAGGAGACCCGATAGATAATTTCTGCCTCTGGGAATTGCGATAAAACGCGATTAACGGCGACAAGGACAGGAATAAACTGGCGGCTGTACTGAAGGTATTGATTGAGGTTATTAATAGCTGTTTCCCAGTCTTGCTGTAACCATTGTTGTAGAGTCGAGGTTAACCCCAGCAGCGGTAGAAGGGTAATACGGGGAAAAAGTCGCCCTTGAGGGCCAGCAAAAAGCCCGATTAGCCAATTATCAAGACGGAAAAAGGCGAATATAAACCCCACGCCCAACCTCACGCCCCACACCACGCCCAACACCACGCCCAACACCACGCCCGACACCACGCCCGACACCACGCCGTACACCACGCCCCACACCACGCCCAACACCACGCCCGACACCACGCCGTACACCACGCCCAACCCCACGCCGGACACCACGCCCAACCCCACGCCCAACCCCACGCCGAACGCCACGCCCACCCAATTAACAGAAAGTCCTAAATTTGCCGCTATGCTACAGATAATTAGAGCGGTAATTACAGTTAAGAGAATACCCTGAATCCCTAGACGCAATTGTACGGGATGGTCGCGGAGAAATTGCATTCTATCGCGCCATGTTTTCTGTTCTTGGAATTTATCGCCGCCGCCTCTCGTTTCCACATACCAGCCTATTGCTTGGGGAAAATAAAACACCCAGTACAACAGCAAAAGATAATCAAAGGGATTCCATAAAGATAAATTGCGTTTGAGTTTAGGGGCGAGATTAATTCTGGGGACGGTGCTTTCCTTCATAATTTTTATCTCTGGCTATTTACCCGGTGATGGTTCATTAAGTAGTTAGGTGTTAACTGTCAGACACCCCCCTTATCAAGGTAGGGTTGATTCATGAATCAACCCTAGGGGCAGGGGGTATCAAACCCAAAATTAAATCAACTTATTGTTTAGTTATAACCTAAGTTCGGGATGCTGAGTTATTGACTTTGCTTTGATAAAGTTTAAAACAACTTTGCATTAACTCTCGCGGCTTTCCTTGACTTTGCCTAACAAGATAATTTATTTCCTCCTCGGTAAAAGTCACTCCTGTTTGACTTAGACGATGACTAATAAACTCTTGAATTTTAGCTTGATTCCATAATCTAACCGGACATTCTAGACAAATTCCCTCGAAAGGTGAATCACCTCCTTTGTTATCAGGAAATAAAACATTAAGGGGACGATTAGCCGCTACTACTAATCTTAAAGGTGGATCGGGACGATTAGCCAACTCTCTTAATTGACTTCTAAGCTGATAGCTGAAATATTTTTGAGTCATATTATCTACCACATCCAATAATAACAGGATTTTATGTTGGGAGCATCCCAGTTTTGCAATGAGTAAAAATACTCAGGCAATATCGCCGTTGAGATAAGCACAACGTAGCTTCAAATACTGAGGAACATTCTCTGCTTTCCATTGTGCTCCCACAAT
>NZ_SFBY01000291.1:0-10121 GCF_007095505.1 Microcystis sp. M_QC_C_20170808_M3Col | reverse complement strand
TCTCGCACATCTCGTAAACCAATTAATCCTACTGAGGTCGGGAAATTTTCTGGACGATTAGGAAAACCATCTCTTAACTGTCGTAAAACTGATATTAATGTTTGGTCTTGTAAAGAGTCAATTTCATCTATAAATAATACTATGGGACGATTGATAGCTTTTGCCCAACCTCTTAAAAAAGCCTTAATTCTGCTTCCTGGTTCTTCCTGTTGCCATTGTTTAGCAGCTGGTTGTAATTCGGTCGGTAAACTATCCTCAATTGTATTATACCAAGTTCCTAAAATTGCTAATTCTGCGGCAGTAGGATCATGATTAAATGCACTTCCTACTTCCACTGACACCATGACTGCGGCATAATTTCCAGCATGGGTAAGTTGTTGTGCTAGAGCTAACATTGCTGTGGTTTTCCCTGTTTGTCGTGGTGCGTGAAGGACAAAATAACTACGTTGTTGAATTAGCTCCTCTAAATCTGGTAATCTGACTGTGGGAGAGAGCATATAGTGGATATCGTCTGAACAGGGACCTGCAATATTAAACCAGCGAGTCATAGAATTTTGGTAATAGATGAACTCTTTAAGTTTACACTATCAATTATGTTGGTATCAAGCAAGACTTTCACAGGTTATGTTTCTCCTTTAAATATTCCCATTTAGCTTGATCTGGATCAAAATCAGGAGGTGCAGGTTGGGTTTTCTCAAACCAGTTTTGCAAAACCTTGATTTTAGTTGGTCTTTTTTGGTGTTTCTGGTGCTGATTCAGTGGTTGGGGTTGTGGTATGATCAAGGGTGTCTGTGGCTGCCCAAACTACAATTTCCACGTTTCCGGGGGGTAAATTCAGGTGTTCGGTAATCAGCAAGTTACCAGATTGATCAATTTTTCCTTTGAGTTTGTATGCTTGCATGATGTTTTTTATGATACTCTGTTTTTATATTATTATCTCAAATTGGCTGAATAGGAGGTTATTAACTAAATGTACACCTTAAAAATTAGTAGAGTTGGAAATTCCTTGGCTATAACATTACCTCAAGAAGCCATGGAAAAACTTAAAGTTCAAGAAGGAGACAGTGTATTTGTCACTGAAACACCAACAGGTATTATTATAACTGCTGGTAATCCTGATTTTGAAAAAGCAATGGAGGCTTACAGAAAAGTCAGCACAAAATACAGAAATGCACTTCATGAGTTAGGGAAATGAATGGAATTTTCTGGTTAGATGAAATAATTGTTAAAGCTATACATGAAGACCAATTAATACAGCATGGTGGTCTTGCAGGTGTGCGAGATAACAATTTGTTTTTAGCTAGTTTAGATAGACCGAAAAATTTACTTGCTTATGGTGAACCTACACCCAGTATATTTGATTTAGCTGCGGCTTATGGTTATGGATTTGCTAAAAATCATGCTTTTATAGATGGTAATAAACGGGTAGCTTTCGTAGTAATGGCTATCTTTCTGGAATTAAATGGATATTCGTTGGATGTTCCAGAACCCGAAGTCGTTTTAATAATGGAACGACTAGCAAACGGCCAAGAAAGTCAAGAAACTATATCAGAATGGCTGCAAGAAAATTCTATTAAATATTAAAGGGTGTCTGTGGCTGCCCAAACTACAATTTCCACGTTTCCGGGGGGTAAATTCAGGGGTTCGGTAATCAGCAAGTTACCAGATGAATCAACTTTTCCTTTGAGTTTGTATGCTTGCATGATGTTTTTTATGATACTCTGTTTTTATATCATATCATAGTGAACAAAATTCACGCTCTAAATTTGGGTTTAAATTATGATAACTACACTAATCGAACGAGAAGCAGAACCAATTTTAATTAGTGACTTAACCTGGAGAGAATTTAAAGCTGTTGAACAGCTAATCGATCGCCCAGGGTTAAGGTTATCTTTTTTAGATGGAGTTTTGGAGATTAGAAAAATGCCAGGGAAAAAACACGAAACTATCAAAAAACGTATTGCTTCTTTAGTAGAAATTTATTTAGAATTTTTGGGATTAGATTTTACTCCTACTGGTTCTGTCACCCTAGAAAATGAATTTGAAAAGGTTAAAAGAGAAGGTGATGAATCCTATGAATTGGGAGCAAATAGAAAACATCCTGATTTAGTGATTGAGGTGGTTGTTAGTAGTGGAGGAATTGATAAACTGGAAGCATACAAACGCTTACAAATTCCTGAAGTTTGGTTTTGGACGAATGATGAGTTATTGTTTTATAGTTTAGGAAATGAGGGATATGAAGCTGTTAGTAAATCGCAACTTTTACCGAGTTTAGATGTAGGTTTATTGATGCGTTGTATTAATACAGAAAATCATGCTCAAGCACTGCGGGAATTTAGAGCAGGGATAAAAATTATTGAATCAACATAACAATATAAAATGTTGATTTTTTTCGCCTATCTAAAGATTATGGGTTAACTTAACAGTGGCAGAATGCCAAGAATTAAATTCTCAATATTCCATCAAAAGAGAACAAGTTTTTAACCGTTTCATCGCCTCCGTATTATTAGAAGAAAGACGAGCAGGTAATACTAAATCCGTTGAGCATATGTTACATATCAGGATAGGCAAGAGGCAAAAGGAGGAATAGATAATCAGTCTTTAATAACTGGATTTAGTATAAGTATTTCATATATGTTGATTGAGAAACCCTTACCTGGTAATACTTCTATGTTTAGTCATTCTCAATAAGGCTGTCCTTATTGCGGTGACTAATTACCCGGCAAGTTCGCAGCTTTCTTTTCACTGATTACTGTTCACTGATTACTGTTCACTGAAAAATCAACTCAATAACCAATCTAGATGATCCTGTAAACATTGTTTGAGGTCGTAGCGTTGCTTGATAGTTTCCCTGGCATTTAAACGCAGATTTTGCCAACCCTGGGGATAATCTAACACTTCATCCACGCGATCGGCTATTTGTTGAGGAGAAAAGAAATCCACTAATAAACCATTTTCCCCATCAGTAATTAATTCTCGCACGGGGGGAGTATCGGAACCAATCACCACACAACCCATAGCCATAGCCTCTAACATTGACCAAGAAAGCACAAAAGGACGAGTAAGATAGATATGGGCGGCCGATGCCTGTAAAACCTGTTTATATTGACCGTAGGGCAGAGAACCGGTAAAATGCACCCGGGATAAATCCAAAGAAAGGCTTTCTAACATCAATTGTTTATAGGTTTTGCCGTCCGGTAGAGTTTTCCCATAAGCAACCCGATCCTCCCCGACAATTACGATATGACAGTTAGGCCGACGGGCTAAAATTAGGGAAACAGCCGTCATAAATTGGGGAAAACCGCGATAGGGTTCCATTCCCCGGGTTGCGTAGGTGACAATCTCCTTAACACCCGATAAATCTAAACCTATCTCTGGAATCACTAACTGCACATCGGGACGGGGACAAAAATAGTCCGTATCGATGCCATCGTGTAAAACCGTCAGTTTCGAGTGAAATTCGCGGGGAAATTGTTGTTTTTGCCAGATAGTCGGCGATAAACCTCGATCGCAACTGACCAGATCGATGAGGATTGGCGCATTTTTAATTCTAATCCGGGCCTCGGCATCAGCATTAAGGGGATCCGCCGGATCAAAATCAGCATCGGAACCATGGGCATGATAAAACCATTCAAAATAAGCTAAAAACTTAGTTTTCGGGAAAATATCCTTGATAAATAGGCCCGGCCCCCAGCCAGAATGTGCATAGACAATATCGGGATAAAATCCTTGATTTTTCAGTTGTTGGCAAACACCATAAACCGCTTGACCTTGTAAAACCGCACTTTCCAAGGGACGGACATAATGATGGGTTTGGGGAGAAACAGCGCGACTTTCCTTGTAAATAAATTTTTTTACCCCCGCTATCTCTCCCTCCTGCCGGGTAGTGCCGAAAATCACTTGATTTCGGGGTTCTTGAGCTAAAACCGTGATTAAATGGCGAAATTGGGCGGGAAAATTGGAATGAAGGAATAAAAATTTCATCGCGGGTAAAGGTTTAGAAAAAGCGATCGCTAATCGTACATTGTCCCTGAAAACGGAGCAGATGATCGCATAATACCAAAGCCATCATCGCTTCCACCATAGGGACGGCCCGGGGTAAAACGCAAGGATCGTGTCTTCCTTTGGCTGCCAGGGTGGTTTCTTCCCCGGTGCGCGTCACGGTTTTTTGTTCTTTACCGATAGTCGCGGTGGGTTTAAAAGCGATGCGGATGATAATATTTTCACCGTTACTGATACCTCCTTGGATGCCTCCCGAACGATTGCTCGTGGTGCGAATTTCCCCGTTATCATCGATAAAATACTCGTCATTGTGTTCGCTGCCGGTTAAGAAGGTTCCCGCGAATCCCGATCCGATTTCAAATCCCTTACTCGCGGGTAAGGACATCATCCCCTTAGCTAAATCGGCTTCTAGCTTATCAAAAACGGGTTCTCCTAGACCTTTCGGCACATTTCTGGCTACACATTCCACCACACCGCCGATCGAGTCCTTATTCAGGCGAATTTGGTCAATCAGGGCGATCATTTTGGCGGCCGTTTCCCCGTTGGGACAACGCACCATATTACTTTCCACCTCGTCGAGGGTGACGGTGTTGGGGTCGATGATTGCCTCAAGATCTTTAATTCGCTTCACATAACCGATAATCTCGACGTTATAGACAGATTTAAGGATTTTTTTAGCGATCGCTCCTGCGGCCACCCGGCCGATGGTTTCCCGGGCCGAAGATCTGCCTCCTCCTTTCCAGTTGCGAATGCCGTATTTTGCTTCGTAGGTGGCATCCGCATGGGAAGGTCGGAATTTTTCGGCCATTTCGTTGTAATCTTGCGAACGAGCATCCTGATTCCGCACTAAAATAGCGATCGGTGTACCGAGGGTTTTGCCTTCAAAAACGCCCGAAATTATCTCACAAATGTCATTTTCCCGACGCGGGGTCACGATTCTGCTTTGTCCCGGTTTGCGACGGTCTAAATCGATTTGAATCTCCTCTTCGGAAATTTCTAAGCGCGGGGGACAACCATCGATAACCACTCCTACCCCACCCCCGTGAGATTCTCCAAAAGTGGAAACCCGAAATAGTCGTCCGAAAGTGTTACCCATAATCTCAATGTCTATTAAGCCTCAAGGTTTTATTGTACCTGAGCGGTTATCAGTTTTTCGGGAATAGGGGTTGGGGGTTGGGGGTTAGGGGTTGGGGGTTAGGGGTTGGGGGTTAGGGGTTGGGGGTTAGGGGTTAGGGGTTGGGGGTTAGGGGGTATATCGTTGTCAGGATCGCCGATTTCTGGGTCGTATTCGTAGCCACAGACTGAACAAACCTATTTCAAGGTAGTTTTCCTCTTAATCTAGACTTAGAAACTTTGGGACAATTCTTCTGAAACTATAAGCTATTTTCCGCTAAAACTCGCGTTAATATCAAAAGAACACGCTGTTTTTTTCCGTGGCGAAAATTTAATGACTCCCTTGTTGGTTCACACTTATCCTTCTCTTGTCAAGGGTATTTTAATTAAACGTTACAAACGCTTTTTTGCCGACATACAACTGGACAACGGAGAATTAATTACGGCCCATTGCGCTAATACCGGACCGATGACGGATGTATGTGTAGAGGGTCAACCGGTTTATCTTTCTCGCAGTGATAACCCGAAGCGAAAATTAGCTTATACCTGGGAGATGATTCAACTGGGAGAGACTTGGGTGGGAGTTAATACCAATCTTCCCAATCAGGTGGTGAAAAATGCCCTGTTGCAAGGAGTTTTTCCCGATTTGGTCAAAAATGACACCGAAGTGCGATCGGAAGTGGCCTACGGTCAAAATAATGGCAGTAGAATTGATTTTCTGTTGACCCATGGTGATAAATCCCTCACCTATATCGAGGTCAAAAATACCACTTGGAATCAGGGAGAAACGGCACTTTTTCCCGATACTGTCACCACGCGGGGACAGAAGCATTTAAACGAATTAATGGCTTTATTGCCGGCAGCGGAGGCGATTATGCTCTACTTTATTAATCGGGGTGATTGTGACCGGTTTGCTCCGGGGGATAGTAAAGATGCTAAATACGGGCAGTTATTGCGTCAAGCAGTGGCTAAAGGAGTCAAAGTTTTACCCTGTCGCTTCCAAGTGACACCCACGGGAATTTATTATTTAGGTTTAGCAGAATTGCAACTGTGACACCAGTGGTTTAGAGGGGCCAGCTTTTGACAAAATCCCCCAGACCGCAACTGACCTTTAAAAACCTAGAGACACAGTTACCTGTGCCTCTAAGGGGGATTTTTGTCGATACATATTTGAGGTAATTTGTCAAGGTTTTTGATAACTAATTCCGTGGCGCATTTTCTCTAATTTCTGTTGCACCTTAGCATCGAGAGAATGGAATAAAAAACGCCCTTTGGGACTTTGAGAAGAACTCTGGGATTGTCTCAGACGACGACCGGTTAAATCCACCTCGATTTCCAGACGTTGAGCGGAAATCCACTGGGCCCCATAACCCATAACGGTCATTTTTTGGGCATTATCAGAGGTAGCGACGATAATCCGTCCGATAGCTGGGGCGCGATCGTGCCAAAAATCGGCACAGGTTTTCTCGATATAGGTGTCGGCGGTTTGAGCGTGAGCGGTAAAATAAACCGATAAATGGTTAGTGTAGCGTTCTTGGCTGCCGGGGGTATCTTGAAGGTAGGAATCGAAGACGATTTGGGTTTGATAACCCTGATGGTGCGTGTAACCGATTAAGGTTTCAATTAACTTGTCTCGCGCCGGTTCGAGACCGTGGCGATCGCTAATTTTTTTCAGGGACGGCCAAGCGCCGATGACGTTGTAGCCGTCAACCAGCAGAAGGGAACGATCAGAGGAATTAACCATGGCTTTGAGAGTGATTGGTGTGGCATTAAGGGCAGTTCTAAAAAACAGCATCCTAATGATATTAACAAAAAATTTAAGATTCAACCGCCGCACTTGCCAATAATCTCGCTTTTAAGTCTAGGGGATTTCCCCGATCCGTTACCTTGCCCCCCTCCAACAAAAATGCCCCATCGCTGTAATCCAATTCCTCCAGGCGATGCGTCACCCAAAGGGCCGTAATCCCCCGGTTTTTGACCAATTTCTGCACTTGAGAGACTAATTCTAGCTGGGTATCCCCATCCAAAAGGGCGGTGGGTTCATCAAAGAGCAAAACCTCGCAATGACGAGCTAAAGCCCCCGCAATGGCGATTCTTTGCTTTTGTCCGCCACTGAGAGCATAGATCGGTCGTTTTTCCATTTCTAATAAATTCACCGCCCCTAGGGATTCCCGCACCCGCGCCCGAATTGCCGGCGTGGATAAACCCTCGGATACCAACCCAAAAGCCACATCTGCCCCCACTGTTGGCATAACTAACTGATGGTCGGGATTTTGAAAAACAAAACCGAGGGGGTTAGGTATCTCTATTTCCCCGCGACTAGGTTTTAATAATCCCGCTAATAATCGCAGCAGGGTGGATTTACCGCTGCCATTTGTCCCCAACAACATCCAAAATTCTCCTCTGGGAACTTGCAAAGAGCAGCCATTTAATACTGATTTCCCATTCGGCCAGCTAAAGCAGAGGTCTTTTACTTTTATAGTCATGAATTATTAGCCTTTTCAGTTATCAGTTATCAGTTATCAGTTATCAGTTATCAGCTTCTGAAGGCAAGAGGCAAGAGCCAACAGGCAAGAGGCTCCCAGAAAGAATCTGGCAATTCTCCTGCCTAAAAAGAAGGTTAGAAACTAAGTGCATCAAAGCTTTTAGCTTAACCAATTGGGTTTTAGATTCGGCCCTTGTTATCAGTTTTTTAGCTGTCAGCCTTTTCAGTTATCAGATTTGAGTTTTGAGTTTTGAGTGGAAAGTGTTATCTAGGCGGTTGCCGTTTTCTTGTCACTGATTACTGGTTACTGCTCACTGATAACTGATTAAAGAACTATTCTGTGGCTAAAGCGACAAACCCCGGCGCTCTACCAGTGGAGGCAGCCCCGGATTTTTGTGAAACAATCACCGCACTGATCTGATCGCTCAAAACCGCCACCTTTTTATCGGTTTGTTTTTCGCAGGTTAATTCTAATAATTCTGGATTCGGCGATCGCATAGCGTTAATAATTGTTTGATACAAAGCGTCTGCTGCTGCTTCTTCCTTGCGCTGCACGGAAATGGGGATGGGGGAGAGTTTCAGGGTAATATCGATCGAATACATAGTTTAGCGTTCCCTTCCAAAAAACAAGTCAAAAACCATTGTATAGCAGGGGTTGGGAAGTCAGTGATCAGTTATCAGTTATCAGATGTGAGTTTTCAGTTCACTGATTGCTGTTCACTGTGGGGATAACCTTAGCGTCATCACCGATTAACTCTCGGTAGTCGGTGTGCAGAGGCGTTGTTAGCTGGCAATCACTTGCTTGAATGAATGAGCATGGTGCGTTCCCCAAAATCTATCGGTGCAGCAGTAGGAGCCAGATTAGGGAACGCACCCTACAGCAATAGCTAATCTTGGTAATGATAGCGACAGGAAATAATTGTTAGATAATGATCATCGACAACATAGACAAGACGATTAGCTTCATCAATGCGACGGGACTAAAAACCTGACAAATTCTCTCTCAAGGGTTCAGGTTTACCGATTCCTTCAAAGGGATTGGATAGAGTATCTTGGATCAGCAGATTGATTCTTTTCAGGGTTTTCTTGTCCTGAGATTGCCAATAAAGATAATCTTTCCATGCTTTACTACCCCAAGCCAACTTACGCATCGATTAAATCATGTTCTTGTGTTTTACCTGCTTGATATTCTGCGATCGCTTCTTGCAAATGTTGAGCATTAGATGGAGAGCTTAAGAGATAAACTGTTTCCATCAGACTATCATAATAACTTTTAGACATGATAACAACATCTTCTGTATCTCCTCTGACAATGAAAGTACAGTTTTTATCATTGGCTACTGTATCTATTACAGATTTAAAGTTTTTTCGGGCTTCACTAAAGTTGACAATGTTGACGCTCATCAGAGTTGTACATGATTAAGTACAATTGTTATTATAGTTCTGTCCAAATCTGGTTGGCAAAACCCAAAGGCTTCGGGGAACGCATCCTAAAAATGCGATCGCACCTTCAACCGTCCGCTGCCATGACGTGTTAGACCGCGAGAATTATAGGGTTAGGTGTATTCTCCTTCTGTTTCGGGAAAGCCAAAAACGTAAAATCACTATAGAAAACCATTCTGATAATGAAGTTCATGTCTTCACACTTAAAGAACTGGTAGTAAAAAATATCTGGATGTGTTCCCTTTCGTGTTATTCCTAATTCTTGGTGTTTTTCGCCATGAATGAATGCTTGATTAATCTGATGCAGATTGTAAGCATCTTGCGAATAGCTTAAATCCTGATTGAGGAAATTAGGGCTTTTAATGATACAGTCATGTGTCCATTTCTCCTGATAGCCTGCCTCAAGATAATAAAGCGCACGAGCAATCGACTCAATTACTCGCTCTATACGCTTCATCTCGTATGAGATGGCTAGAGTTTCTTGAGGAATGAGTATGCTACTTCTTTTTGAGATAACTCTTGCGCTTCTAGCGGTAGAAAAAATTCGCTTCCCTAAAGCTCCTTCGCGTCTAAGCAAAGTTTGAACCCATTTTGACTTAAACATAGTAAACGCAAGATCACTTTGGGAGTTCATAACAATTACAGCTGCCGTATATTCGTCATCACGAGAGCGTGAATTATTATGTGCTGAACACGCAGGTACAGTTATTAGTTGACTTCTGTAATCAGTATTACCAATAGACAAATGCTTCTTTTCAGGAAAGAAACATTTTGGAGGAATGTGATCTTTTGTTGTTGCTATCTCTTCACAGCAGTAGCACTGACTTTTTTCAGAAGACTTCATTGTTCAACCGCCCTCTACAAATTTGCAACAGCACCAAAATTGTAGTATATTTGTACGGCTTGAGGTATTTCGTCATTTCACAGATAGCCTTTCAAATACTTCCCAACGAGAGTAAGGGACTTCCAGAGAATAAAATACCCAACAAAAAAATAGAAAAGTGTTTTTTTGAAAAAGTAATTATTTTTGTCTAGGAAAACAAAGAATCTCCCATTACAACCTATTTTTCCGAAAAAA
>NZ_SFBY01000290.1:0-11044 GCF_007095505.1 Microcystis sp. M_QC_C_20170808_M3Col | reverse complement strand
TAAGACCAGAACAGAGTAAATCTGTTAAGGCAGGTGCGGAACCCCGCAAGGGAAAGAAGCAGAAACCCAAATCGTGAGGTTTGGGAATCACCGTCCGTTTACGGCGGTGAGGATGTCAAAATCTTTCCGTATAGCTCTGCGACCTCTATTAATCAGGCTACATCATCGAGAAGGGGATCGGGCATTAGTCAACCCCTTCAAGAAATAAAAATTTTTTGGGCTAGTTTGTTTCAAATCGCTCAAGATTCTAAGTTGTCATCTACAATGGAATTAGCGGAGACGAAAGTTTCCGTTCACTCCTCACACCACACTCCGTCCGGACAATGTTCGGGCGGTTTCTTATTGAACATACTCGATCTCTACAAATTCCCTGTTACACTATATGATCAAAGATTTCTTGGAATCTTTTTGCGTTCAAATGTACTACCATATGAGGGACATCACTTGTCTAAACGTTATTTGTTCACGTCCGAATCGGTGACAGAGGGACATCCCGATAAAATTTGTGACCAGATTTCCGATACTATTCTCGATGCTCTGTTATCCCAAGATGACCACAGTCGTGTAGCGGCTGAAGTGGTTGTCAATACAGGGTTAGTCTTGATTACTGGTGAAATCACCTCGAAAGCACAGGTTCATTTCGTCGATTTAGTTCGCAAGAAAATCGCTGAAATCGGCTATATCAACGCAGATAACGGCTTTTCCTCGAATAGTTGCACCGTTTTAGTCGCTTTAGACGAACAATCTCCCGATATTTCCCAGGGGGTCACGGCTGCTCAGGAAAATCGCGAACTTCTCAGCAATGATGAACTCGATAAAATTGGTGCGGGAGACCAGGGTATTGTCTTCGGTTTCGCTTGCAATGAAACCCCCGAATTTATGCCCTTACCGATTAGTTTAGCCCACCGCATCGCTCGCCGTTTAGCGGCAGTCAGAAAAACGGGTGAACTGTCCTATCTGCGTCCCGACGGTAAAACGCAAGTATCGGTCATTTATGAAGATGGTCGTCCCGTGGGTATCGATACTATCCTTGTTTCTACCCAACACGATGCTACTATCGGCGATATCACCGATAATGATCTCGTCCAACAAAAGATTAAAAGTGATCTCTGGGAAGCGGTAGTACAGCCGGTCTTCAGCGATTTAGAGATTAAACCCGATGCCAATACCCGTTATCTGGTTAATCCCACCGGAAAATTCGTCATTGGTGGACCCCAAGGCGACGCGGGATTAACGGGACGGAAAATTATCGTCGATACCTACGGTGGCTATTCTCGTCACGGTGGCGGCGCTTTCTCCGGTAAGGATCCTACCAAAGTCGATCGCTCCGCGGCCTATGCTTGCCGTTATGTGGCCAAAAATATCGTCGCTGCTGGTTTGGCCGATAAGTGCGAGATTCAAGTGGGTTATGCGATTGGGGTAGCTCGTCCGGTGAGTCTCTTCGTGGAAACCTTTGGCACTGGCAAAGTCGCTGATGATGTGATTCTGGACTTAATCAATAAATACTTTGAACTCCGTCCGGCCGGTATTATCCAAACCTTTAACCTGCGCGGTTTACCCAGTGAAAGAGGCGAGCGTTTTTACCAAGAGGTGGCCGCTTATGGTCATTTTGGTCGCAATGATCTCGATTTACCCTGGGAGCAAACCGATAAAGTCGCTATCCTCAAAGAAGCTTTGACTTCTGCGCTGGTATAGGGTTAAAAATTAACTGCAATTTTTGATTCAGGAATAGAGTTTCAGGCTCTATTCCTTTTTTGGACGGTTTTTAAACAGAAAAAGCTATATTTATCAGTAAATCGAATCTGTCTTTCTGTTTGTGTTCTTTGTGCCTTTGTGTTTATCCTTAACTCTTATGGGATAACCGGACAGCAAAAGGTTTAGTTTTAAATATTGATGATACTTTCAACACTTTAGCCTCCCTATTCTCTGGGTCTTCTTGTAGCTAAAAAAATGGGGAGCATCTCACATTTGCAGAAATACCGACAATCAGGTATTATCAGTGACTCTTAAATTGTTACAAATATATCAACAACTGCCTGTAAGCATCTCACAGAAAAACTAATGCGCTCTGGGGTTTGGGGGATAGAACCCCCCAAAAGCTTGGATTAAGTAATAAAATCGGAAGTAACACCCAATTTTAGCAGAGATTTTCCCTTTAAAAATCTCAATAAGATAACTGCTATATAGTTAAAATTGACAACTTAGGTTAAGATGATGCTAGGTTTCACCAGTTAAAGAGCTATGGATAACAAAGTTCTCGACGTTCGCCATCTCACCGTTGAATTTTCTAATCACAAAAGAACAACAGTCGCCGTTAATAACATTAGTTTTAGCTTGCAGAAAGGTCAAGTTCTCGGTTGTGTGGGGGAGTCGGGTTCGGGAAAATCCGTCACCTCCCTCGCACTCATGGGACTGGTTCCCTCTCCGGGAAAAATTACCGGGGGAGAAATTTGCTTTCGTCCGGCAAAAGGTCAGTCAATGCAAGCAGTAGATTTATTATCTATTCCCCTGGAAGAATTGCGTTATTATCGCGGGGGAGAAATGGCGATGATTTTCCAAGAACCAATGAGTTCTCTTAATCCAGTTTATAACATCGAGTTTCAAATTACAGAAGCGATTTTACTGCATCAAAAAGTCAGCACTGAACAGGCAAAAAATCAAGCAATCTCTCTACTGCAAGAAGTGCGCTTATTACCCAGTGATGAACAGTTAGAGGAGAAGTATATAGAAACTTTTCCCTTAGAAAATAAGGGTCATGTCAGAGAAAAAATTAGAACTTATATTCAGGAACAAAAAGAGGTAATTCTTAAGCGTTATCCTCACGAATTATCGGGGGGACAATTACAAAGGGTAATGATTGCCATGGCGATTTCTTGTAATCCTACTCTATTAATTGCCGATGAACCAACCACCGCTTTAGATGTGACTGTCCAAGCAGAAATATTAAGATTATTACGAGATTTGTGTAAAAGCGATCGAGAAATGTCAATGGTTTTTATCTCCCATGATCTAGGAGTTATTAACGAAATTGCCGATCAAATTGTCGTGATGTATCAAGGAGAAATTGTCGAACAGGGAACTAAAGAAGAAGTATTAAATTATCCCCAACATCCCTACACAAAAGGTTTACTTGCCTGTCGTCCACGCTTAAACTCTCGTCCCGAAAAATTGCCCACCGTCAGCGATTTTTTACAAGTGGAAAAAGACTCTCAAGGTAAGATTATTGAATTACAGGAAATTACTCCACCGGCAGTTAAATTTATTACTCTCCAAGAGGAAGAAAGCAGAATTGAAGGTTTACAGAATCACGAGAATATTTTATCGGTAGAAAATTTATCGGTTAGATTTCCAGTTAAGGGAGTTTTCGGGCAATTAAAGACTTTTTTTAATGCCGTAGATCAGATCAGTTTTACCGTTAAACAGGGGGAAACCCTCGGTTTAGTCGGTGAATCGGGCTGCGGGAAATCAACCCTAGCAAGGACAATTCTGCGCTTAATTCCTGCCACTTCTGGAAATATCTATTTCCGAGGAGAAAATCTCGCTAAATTAAACCCCAGCGATCCAAAATTAAGATTACTGCGACGGGAATTACAGATAGTTTTCCAGAATCCCTACAACTCCCTGAATCCCCGTTTATCCATTGGTAAAGCAATTTTAGAACCGCTGGTTATTCATCATACCGGCGGCAATTCCCAAAAGCAACGTGAACGAGTAGAATATTTATTAGAACGAGTTAAACTTGATCCTAATTGGTTTGATCGCTATCCCCATCAACTATCAGGAGGACAACGACAAAGGGTGTGTATTGCTCGCGCTTTAGCCTTAAATCCTCAGTTTATTATCTGTGATGAATCTGTCTCTGCTTTGGATGTTTCCGTGCAAGCGGGAGTCTTAAATTTACTCAAAGAATTACAGCAGGAATTTAATCTTTATGGTGATGAATAAAGGTAAAATTGAGGAAATGGGTACAGCTAACCAAATTATTAACTCTCCCCAAAGTGATTACACCCGTAAACTTATCGCTTCCATTCCCCAATTTACCGAAAGTCTTGCTAGTTAATTAGTACATTATGGTGATGAATAAAGGTAAAATTGAGGAAATGGGTACAGCTAACCAAATTATTAACTCTCCCCAAAGTGATTACACCCGTAAACTTATCGCTTCCATTCCCCAATTTACCGAAAGTATCGCTAGTTAATTAGTAACAACAAAACTTCATAATGCTTAACAGTGCAAAAGTTAAGATTTCCTGTATAAATTCTCTCCCTTGATCCTAAGCATGATATGTTGAGGAAACATTCAACTCTAACCAACTAAAATGATTAGAGTAATCAGGGAAAGCGCAGTGCAAATCTGCCACTGTCCCGCAGCTGTGATTAAGGATTATCCTTATTAGTCAGAATGCCTGAGGAATGTGCGACCAAATCTAGTCAAATCCGCGAGGTACGGAATGAATATCCAGAAATATTGCCGCTTAATTCTGATAGCGGTGCTGACTGTTCATCTATTAATTAATTCAGCCAATCCAGCGGCAGCTATGCACATTGCCGAAGGGTTTTTGCCTGTACAGTGGGCAGCTTTTTGGTGGATAATATCGCTTCCTTTTTTCATTTTTGGCTTACGTTCTTTAACTCGTATCACTCAAGAACATCCCGAACTTAAGCTATTGCTTGCCCTAGCTGGTGCTTATACTTTTGTTCTCTCAGCCTTAAAAATTCCCTCGGTTACAGGTAGTTGTTCTCATCCGACGGGGACAGGTTTAGGAGCAATTTTGTTCGGTCCCTTGACGATGACTGTTTTGGGAACTTTAGTGTTATTATTTCAGGCTTTGTTATTAGCTCATGGCGGGTTGACTACTCTGGGGGCAAATATGTTTTCTATGGCTATAATTGGACCATTAGTTGCCTATTGTATCTATCATTTGCTTCTAAAAACAGGACAACAAAGAGTGGCTATTTTTTGTGCCGCTGCCCTAGCAAACTTGTTCACCTATATAACCACTTCTATCCAATTAGCCTTAGCCTTTCCTGCGCTTGACGGTGGGTTTATGGCATCTTTTATCAAGTTTGCGGGAATTTTTGCTCTGACTCAAATTCCTCTAGCCATTAGCGAAGGATTACTGACATTATTGGTCTGGAATTGGCTAGAGTCTTACGGAAAAAAAGAGTTAGAGACTATCAAATTATTACAAGGGTAAGGCTGAATTATGAACCGATATTCTCTAAGAAATAATTGGCTTTTGGCTATGGCCGTAATTCTTCTAGCAGTTTTGCCCTTAGTTTTTGTGCAGGGCGAATTTAGCGGGGCTGATGACCAAGCAGAAACCGCAATCACTAAACTTAATCCTGAGTATAAATCATGGTTTCGACCTTTCTTTGAACCGCCTAGTGGTGAGGTAGAAAGTTTACTTTTTGCATCCCAAGCCGCCTTGGGGGCGGGGGTGATTGGTTTTGTTATCGGACTATATAAAGGAAGGACTGAAAAAGAACAATCTGCCTCCACAGAGGAGAATAGCAATTAGTAGAAATGAGCCATCTAATTGATAGTCTTGCTTACAAAAATCGTCTGCGTTGGTTGCCTCCAAATCCTAAGCTATTGTTGACGATAGTTCTATTAATTCTCTCGCTAATTTCCTCTTGGCCTGTGCAGTTACTCGTCGGTTTTTGGTTGACTATAGCAATTACTATCTATGCGGGGATTCCCCAAAGGACTTATCTGCGCTTGTTATCTTTACCTTTGGGGTTTTCTTTAATTAGTTTACCTGCTTTTATTATTAATGGTGTACCGTGGGATAAAAAATCAATAATTCAGCAGGATATTTGGCAAGGTCTGGGATTTTCTTTAGGTTATTTGTATCTCTATATTAGCCAAACAGGTATGGAGCAAGTTGGGTTTTTATTCCCCAGAATTTGGGCGATGACAAATTGTCTATATTTTCTAATTTTAACCACTCCCTTTATTGAAATCTTACAAGTTTTCAGACAATGGCGATGTCCGATTTTATTGACAGATTTATTATTATTGATGTACCGTTTTATTTTTAGCTTACTAGAAGTTGCTCAAGAAATTTGGACAGCACAAAATTCCCGTTGTGGTTATCAAAGTTGGTCAAGAGGAATGAAAAGTATTGGTATTTTGGGAGGGCAGTTATTCCAGCGAACTCTTAATAATTATCGTCAGATTTCTATCAGTTTAGAAGCGCGAGGATTTCAAGGAAGTTTAAAAATGTCTAGTTCCCGTTCTTATCAATCTCAAAGAAGATACATATTTGAAGCTTTATTCGGTTGCAGTTTATTGATTATTCTTAACTTAGTTATCAACTAAAATGACTCAAAATTTATTGGAATTTCAAAATGTTTCCTATAGTTATCCTTGTCTTTCCAGTCGAGCTATTAAAAATTTTGATCTTACAATTTCCGTGGGAAAAAAGTATGCTTTAATCGGACAGAACGGTTGTGGAAAAACTACCTTATTTCTTTTAGCTAGTGGTTTATATCAACCCCAGCAAGGTATAATTTATTGGCAAGGAAAACCCTTTCAATATAACCGCTCTTTTTTGGGAAATTTACATCAGCAAATTGGCTTAGTTTTTCAAAATCCTGAGCATCAGTTAGTCGCAGCCACTGTGGAAGAAGATATTTCCTATGGTTTAAATAATCTAGACTTACCTACCTCGGAAATTATCGACCGTGTGTGGGCAACCCTAGATAAATTTGCTTTAACTCCCCTAGCTTATGAACCAGTGCATCATCTTAGTTTGGGACAAAAAAAACAAGTTTCAATTGCTGATGTAATGGTGATGAATCCCACATTGCTTTTATTAGATGAACCCACGGCTTATCTAGATGCACGTCATAGTCAAAAATTACGAGAATATCTCGAACAAATTCATCAACTCGGCACAACAATTATCCTAGCAAGTCATGATTTAGATTTTGTCTATCACTGGGCTGATTGGATTTTTGTCATTGATGACGGACAATTAATTATTGAAGGAACTCCCAGAGAAGTTTTTGCTCAAAGAAAAACTATAGAAAAGTTACAACTAGGATTGCCCATCATTCTAACACTTGTGGAAAAGCTAGGAATTTTAGCGACACAAACAGGTAACATGAGCCAGAAAATCTTTGAACAATGGCAAGAATATTTACTGTCAAAATAGAGGCGAAAAAATCTGAGTTTCCAGCTGCGTTGCTAATCCCAATAAAGTGATTTCATCAGCAGGTTTACCCACTAACTGGATTCCCACGGGTAAACCTTGACTATCCACTCCCGTTGGTAAAGCAATCGCGGGTAGGCCACTCGCATTAGCAATGGGGGAAGGGGCAATCCAACGAATCATATTATTAACCGCTTCTTCTGGTGGTAAATTTTCCCACTCACCAATTCTGGGGGGTTGATGTAGGAAAATGGGCAAAAGTAAGACATCAAAATTATCAAACATCGCCACAATTTGCCGCGAAATAATGTGCATCTGCTGCACTGCTTGCAGGTATTCCCCAGCGCTGCCAGAATTGTCTAATAACCATTGATTAAGGGGACTTAATAACTCCTTCGGAATTCCTGTTGCCGCTGTACCCGCTTGCCAAATAAGGCTAAAAGGAGCGATTAAAGCCTGTAAATCGGGAGAATACTCCGTTAAATGATGCCCCATGTCCTCTAAATTTTTAGCCGTCTCGATAACAGCATTTTTATAGACGGAAGCCGCTTCACCGAAGGGGGATATGGAAGTAGAAAAAGCGATTCTTAGGGGTTTTACGGCTCTTTTGGTGGCTTCTAGGAAAGAAAAGGCGGGATCGGGTAGCCAGTAGGGATCGCCCGTCGTATAGCCCGAAATCACGGTAAGCAGCGCCGCCCCATCTGCCACCGTCTTAGAAAGAGTGCCGTTAGTGGCGATACCGCTTTGAAATTCCCCCACTGGGGCATAGGAAACGCGCCCACGACTGGGTTTTATCCCCACCAAACCGCAACAACCCGCCGGAGTACGCACCGAACCGCCACCGTCGGAACCCTGGGCAATCGGGCAGAAACCCGCCGCTACAGCTGCCGCTGCCCCGCCACTAGAACCTCCTGCGGTATAATCGCGGTTGAAGGGGTTACGAGTCGGCAAAAAACCCGGATTTTCGGTGTAGGGAAAGGAACCTAGTTGGGAAGTGGCAGTTTTGCCCAGAAGGATAAAACCCGCCCTTTTCATTCTGGTGACGATTCCTTCATCGTACTGGGCAATATTTCCCCGGAGGGCGGCGACTCCGTAACTAACGGGCATTCCAGCGACGGCATTTAAGTCTTTAATGGCGGTGGGAACTCCAAAAAAAGGCGGTAATTCGGCAGTATCGGCGATTTGACTTAATTGTTCCGTTTGGGCGCTGGCGGTTGCTAGGGCGCTTTCCCCAGCGACATGGACAAAACTACCAATTTGGCAGTCAAATTTCTCAATTCTGTCGAGGTATAAATGGGTTAATTCTAGGGGTGAGATTTGTTTAGTGCGAATCAGTTGGGCTAATTCTAGGGCAGATTTTGGCAATAATTCATCACTCATGAGCGATCGAGGTAAAATAGGTACGTGAAAATAATTATATTCTTTAATGATAGAGATGGTTTTAAAGGAAAATTGAAGTAAAAATTTCCCTATCCCCTATCCCCTCTTGTCTTGGAAAATTATGACTCCACAGTTAATTGAAATTCTCTCGGCTGACGAAATTCGTCGCACCCTTACCCGTTTAGCTTCCGAAGTTATCGAAAAAAGTGGCGATTTAAATAACTTGATTTTGATCGGTATCTACACGCGAGGAGTGCCTTTAGCTAATTTAATTGCTAGTCAAATTGAAAGCTTAGAAGGGGTAAAAGTTCCCGTGGGAGCGATCGATATTACCTTCTATCGCGACGATCTCGATCGCATTAAAACACGCACTCCTGCTAAAACCAAAATGCCCCTAGATGTCACGGGAAAAACTGTGATTTTAGTCGATGATGTTATCTATAAAGGTCGCACGATCCGCGCCGCTTTCAATGCTATTATTGAGTATGGCAGACCGCAAAAAATCCGCTTATTAGTGTTAGTTGATCGTGGTCATCGGGAATTACCAATTCACCCGGATTTTACAGGCAAAAAACTACCCACCGCAGCCGAGGAACAGGTAAAAGTTTATCTACAAGAGATTGACGGCAAAGATGGGGTGGAATTAATCAAATAAACAGGAGTTAAGACTATTAGTCAGGACGGGAAGTCGTGACTAATCCCCAGAGGAAAATAAACACGATCGCACCGATAATAGCGACAAAAATGCCCGGTATGCTTAAGGTAGAACCCGCTAGGGCAAAACTGCCAGTTTGAATCAAATTTAACAGAGTTCCCCCCACAAAAGCCCCGATAATTCCTAGCAAAGTCGTGGCCAAAATACCACCCCCCTGTCGCCCGGGATAAATAGCTTTTGCGATCGCACCAGCAATAAAGCCCAAAATTATCCAAGAAATGACATTAATCATGATTTTAATCCCGTTCAGTTAATTTTGTCTTTAATGTTTTCGATTGCGTCCTGGGCGGCGTTTTTCATGTCCTCCAACAAATTTTCTGCCTTATCTTTGACATCAGCTGCCACGTTCATTGCCGCTGCTTGTACCTGCTTTAATTCTCCTTCTGCTTTCATTTTCTCGTCGCCAGTTAATTCTCCAGCAGCCGATTGTACTTTCCCCTCGACATTTTTGGCAGCAGCCTTCATTTTGTCTTCGATGCTCATAAATTTTTCCTCGGTTAAGAAATTGTTATTGTTATTATTATAACACAAATGCGGTAATTACTGCCCTTTAAAAACGTAAATAAATCTTAAGTTTTTGGGAATATAGCGGTTCTCGCATATGTGCGGCACACTTAAACCTTTGCTGATTAAGCTGCTCAGGATCGGCAATGTACCTCTTGTGACTCAGAAACGCTATAATTATTATTGGTTTCGCCATTGAGAGAGATGTATATCTGGCCAGCCCTGCGCTTATTGTTAATTTTTTTGCCGTTTAAAAAACTGAACAAATTTAACCATCGAATCACCAGAGCCTGCTGAAGCTTTCAGCCTCTATATATTTGCTAAATACAAAAATAATCTATTTTTAGGGCAAGGTAAAAGCAGCAATTACGGGATAATGATCGGAAGGAATAAGATTCAACCAACGAGAACGATCGACTTTTGCCCAATCTAACTGCAAACGGCTATCATAATAAATTGTATCGATGGCTAAATAAGGGTTATCAGTGTAATTATTAAAGCTCATTTGTTCGGCTAATTCCAAATCTGCTAAAGCGTCCTTTAATTTAATTTCTGACTGGAGAGGTTGAGTTAAAATCTGACGGGGTAATTGCTGAGAATTAACATTAAAATCACCCGTTAAAAATAGGTAATCTTTTGTTAAATCTAGTTGACAAAAATGCTCTTGTATGCACTTAGCCCCTAAGTCCTTAGCTTTGTCGCTATAGTAATCGAGATGGGTGCTATAAAACTGCAAAGTTTGCCCCTCAAGAGTGCGAAATTTAGCACCTGTTACCATGCGGGGATAAGGATTACCCCAAGCTTCAGTGATACTGCCAATAATATCGGGAGTTTCCGATAGCCAAAATTCGTATATTTCTAAACATTTTAACCGACTTGGTTGATATAAAATCGCACAATGTTCATCTAATCCTGTCCCCCTGCGATCGCTGCCTAAGCTTTGGTATTTTGGCAATAAACGGTGTAGATCCAATAATTGATTAGCGCGAGCTTCCTGAGTACCAATTATATCGGGAGAATAGTGAGCAATTAAAGCCGCTACTGCTTCCCTTCTTACTCGCCAATTACGCTCATCGGGATCGGGTTTATCGTAGCGAATATTAAAGGACATTGCTGTTAGTTTCATAGGAAAATGGAGAATGAGGAAGGGAATAGGAAGTGGGAAGTGGGAAGTGGGGAAGTGGGGAAGTGGGGAAGTGGGGAAGTGGGAAGTGGGGAAGTGGGGAAGTGGGGAAGTGGGGAAGTGGGGAAGTGGGGAAGTGGGGAAGTGGGGAAGTGGGGAAGT
>NZ_SFBY01000029.1:0-8831 GCF_007095505.1 Microcystis sp. M_QC_C_20170808_M3Col | reverse complement strand
GGGGAGATACTAATAGAATCCTATAGCAAAACATCAGAAAATCATTGGTTACTGCAAGAATACATCCCAGCTAGGGGAATTATCTCTCTGGATTCCTTAGGAATTAGCTTAAATCTTGCTGATATTTACGAAGGAATTGATTTTAATCTCAACTCCTAACTTTAGCTATCTTTTAAGAAGACGTACTAAAAACAATTTTACCATCTTTTACCGCCACTAAACGCAAAGTTAAAGGTCCAGATGTATTCGTTTTACTAGCAGCAATTGCCTCAAGTGTCTCGATAGAATTACCCGACTTTTTGACTTGACCAATAAAGTTAACTACCGTAGTTAATAACCCATCTTCCACTTGAATTGACCCTAAAACTCCCGCACTTCTAGCGCGAAATTGAGCCGAAGCTAAAAGTAAATCTAAGCGCTTTTGTAGGTCTTCTTCTGTCATATTTTGGGGATCGATGGAAACGGCAGCGATTACCTGTTTCTCCTCAAAAACTCTTTGATTGGGAACCACATCAGCAAAGACACGAATCTCGCTTTCTCCTAAGACATAATTACCTGCTGAAAGGATTCTCACCACATATTCTTTACCGTCCTGTAATTGTTGACTTAACTGTTCTACCTGTGCTTTTGTGATCTTAACTAAACGCTGGTCAAAATTAGGCTGATTCGGTTGGGTGGCACGGATAGCATTCATATTCGCTTCTCGCAATAACTTATCAATAACGGTGACAATAGCTTGGGGATCAACAATACGAAAAGCTCCAAAAGATAACACCTGTCCCCGGAAAATAGCGATTTGTTTTTCCCGCAATTCTTGATAGGTTTGATAGTATTGTTCTAAAACTTCCACTTCCCGCTTAAGAAAAGCCATTTGGGTTTCTAAATCTTTTAATTTTCCCTCACGCTGTTCCAAAGCCAAATTTTTATCCACAATCGAGCGATCGAGTTCTCCAATACGTTGATCCCGGCGATCAATTTCTAGCTGTAGGGTTTTTTGTTGAGTCTCTAACTGTTGAAGTCGCGCTTGTCTAGCTGTTAATAACTTTTGTTGATTAGCCAACTCTTTATCTCTAACTTGAACGGTGGTTTGTAGTTGATTTATCTGACTAGAAAGAATTGATTTTTGTTGGAACAATTGATCCCGTTGACTGGTTAACTGTGCCTTTTGATTAGTTAAAATGACTCGTTCATTATTTAAATTAGCCACTTCCTTCCGAAACTTTTCCAACTGTCCCGAAACTAATCGCAAACGTTGACGAGAAGCTTGATAATTTTTGTTAAGAACCTCTAGACGTTTCTGCACAGCTATCTGTTCACTTTTAGCCGTTTTTAAAGCCTTTTCCACCTGATTTTTCTGTTCGGTGGTTTTTCTCACCTGACTTTCCAAATCCTTAATAGCGGCACGACGTTCATTTAAAAGACGATCCAGTTCAAAAACTCCTTGACGCAGGGATTTACTAGAAGCAAACAAGACAATTAAAGTCGAACCGGCGATCAAAATTCCCGTTACAATCGTCATTAAAGTTGCGGTTTGTTTCGGACGCAGATTAAATAAACGCATCCTTTTCTTACCGATACGACTCCCTATGCGATCGCCAACCGCCGCTATCAGACCACCTAAAACCACGATGGCCAAAACTAAAATATAAGCGCTAGTCATCCAGAATTTAAGTAAATTGTTGACTGAGAGCGACGGGATTATGGACAGTAATTTTCTTCTTGTAAATTGAGACCATTTCTTGATCCCGCAGCTCTCCCAATAAACGGGTGACAGTGACGCGGGTAGAACCGATCGCTTCTGCGATCGCTTGGTGAGACAATTTTAGATCAACCCGGATACCATCGGTGGTGGGAACCCCAAAATCACGACAGAGAATTAATAAAAAACTGACCAAACGTGAACCCATATCCCGGTGAGCCAAGGTTTCGATCATCATTTCCGTTTGCAGAATCCGCGAGGACAAACCCTGCAGCATCAACATTGATAAATCGGGATTATTGCGGAGGGACCTTTCTACCTGCTCGATCGGGGCCGAGAGTAATTCTACCGGAGTAAAAGCCACGGCATGATAAAAACGATCCGATCGCTGACCGGTGAGTAAGGATAGCACACCAAAGACGCTATTTTCCCGCAGTAGAGCCACGGTAATTTCTTCTCCCGCTTCATAGACTCGCGATAACTTAACCGCTCCTTTAAGCAAAAAATAGACTCTTTCGGCCGGATCTCCCGGGAAAAAGATAGTTTTGCCACGCTCGAACAATTCCACCACCGGGGGGAAATTGCCGCTGCCGATTCGACGGAACACATCTGCTAGGGGTTTGTCTTGTATTAATGATAAGTCCATCTCACATCCAAAAAAGGGGAAAATTGTTTTTATTATGCAACGAGTGTCACCTCTATTAAACATAACCGCTGCCTAAACTGGGAAAAGTTTTGGGCGCTTTTTGCCAGACAATGGGGAAGGGGTGATCATTGCTGCCCCCTTATCTGTATCCCTATTATACCGAATCTCGCTGGGGTCGGCTATTGGGGAGATTTTTGTAAGAGAAACGAGAACTATGTTAGATTTAACGGGAAAAAACGCCCTAGTGACAGGAATTGCCAATAATCGCTCGATCGCTTGGGGAATTGCCCAACAACTCCATCAAGCTGGTGCAAATATCGGTGTCACCTATCTCCCCGACGAAAAAGGCCGTTTTGAGAAAAAAGTGCGAGAATTGGCCGATGAACTTAATCCCGCTTTTTATGTCCCCTGCGATGTCCAAAATGACCAACAGGTAGAAGATACTTTCGCTACAGTGGCGGAAAAATGGGGCAAACTGGATATTTTGATTCACTGTCTCGCTTTTGCCGATAAAGAGGGTTTAACGGGCGATTTTACCGCCATTCCCCGGGAAGCTTTCACTAAATCCCTAGATATTAGCACTTTTTCCCTAACCCGTCTAGCGCGATCGGCTAAACCTTTGATGACGGAAGGGGGAAGTATTATCACTCTTACCTATCTCGGTGGTGTCAAGGTAATTCCTAACTATAATTTAATGGGGGTAGCAAAAGCCGGTTTAGAAATGAGTGTTCGCTATTTAGCCGCGGAATTAGGGGGCCAAAAGATCCGAGTTAACGGTATTTCCGCCGGTCCAATTCGCACCTTAGCATCTTCAGCCGTGGGGGGAATTCTTGATATGATCCATCATGTGGAAGAAATCGCGCCTTTACATCGCACGGTGACACAAATTGAGGTGGGAAATACGGCCGCTTTTTTAGCCAGTGATCTTTCCAGTGGTATTACCGGACAGATTATTTATGTAGATTCCGGTTACGAAATTATGGGAATGTAGTTTTATTCAGTTATTAGTTATTAGTGTCACGAGGTTCTGAAGGGGGATTTTTGACTTCTTTGGGGTTAATTGCGATCGGACTGAAGGTTCGTTTAGTTTTTTAACAATTTATTCCCTATTTTCAAGCAATTTCTCAATTATGCGGTGAGAAATGCGAAAATTAGTCTGTTGTAGTCGGGCTATAGTATCTGAAAGCTCGATTAAGCCTCGGCTTGATGCGTCGTCTAAAATTCCGAGAGTGCCAATAATAGGAATTCCCCGCTCGCTGGCAATTCGCCGACCCAAGCGTTCATCGATAATCAGCAAATCGGCGGGTAAGGTTTGAGCGAGGGTGATAGCGGCCTGTTCTCCGGGGTCGAGAATATTTAGGGTTTCATCAATCGTTTGAACAGCCTCAATGATAAGCCAAGAGGGTGGATTGGCGATCCATTGCTGAAGAATGGCCGGTGCATCTGCATCAAGCATTTCACCGCGAACCACATCGGGAATGATAATCTGTCCAAATAAGCGGGGGAATAGGTCGATCTGGTCAATGAGCAGTAAATAGTTGATAGGTGAGGTATCAGAAACGACTATCATAAAAGACTATGATCGTGTTTGTTGCGAAGTTGCTGAAGAGTCTTGCGATCGCTCTCTAGATCGACTTCATCGTAATGTAAATCGGTATCATGGTTTTTTAAAAAAGCATCCACCACCCAACGAGAAGATAGACCTAAAATACGTCCGACCTCGGCGCTGGTGATTTTTTCCGATCGGTAGGCCTGCACCACCAAAGCCTCTAAAATTTCACGGGGAAGATTATTGTAGTTGTAATGTTGAAGCAATTCATCGGGAATATCGATAGTAATTTTCATGATTTAGCTTCCTTTTTTTTGGGGTTTACTGATAATGTTTATAGAACATAGGTTGGATTGAAGCATGAAACCCAACGCCCCCATTCTACACCTTCTCAACAGAATTTAGTATAACTTTTGGATATGGATAAAGCTGGTATTCCTATTAGTTCGCTTCAAATAATTTCCAAATCTCTTTAATAGAAATATAGATACCGAGAACAGCAGCTAACAAAAGAAGGATTTGACTATCCTCGCCAAGGCAATTCTGAAAATTTTCATCGGTTAACACTTTATAGACCACCTTAGACATGGCAAATACAGCCGATAAACTCAACCCAGAAACGAAAAGAATTTCTAGATAAGATTTATTGTTTCCCCGTCTTGGCTGTTTTTTTGTAACCAGTGCCACGCTTGCGGTAATGACCAAAGTTCCGATTAACAAAAGAAAGTTTTCAATGTTAACAATCTTCATCAAAAATTTATGCTGATTTTGTTTTTCTAAAGGTAATATACCATCCGCAGCCCGCCGCTAATATCGCACCAATAAACGCGCCGTAAACTCCCGCAATCGCTCCCCCTAGGGCCGCACCTCCCACCGTCACCACCATCAGGCGATCGGCTTTATCCCAAAATCGAGAAGAAGTAGCACCCCCCTTATCAAGGGGGAATCGGGCTAATTTTTGGGCAGTTTTTACCCAATCTTGGCTAGGAATAACATCATTAATAAATATGGTCTCGAAATCTAAACTATCGGGAAAAATGACGCTTAAACTTTTGGTGCATTCTTGGTTAGCATAGGCTGCGTCTAATTCTTCGATCGCTTTTTTATAAGCTTTTTCTAGGGGAGGATAATCCTTGATAAGTTGCCGCAATTGTGTTGCTGCCTGGGTTTGTTCTTCCCTTAATAATCGTTCAATTTCTTTGAGCGATCGCTGTAGATATTCTGGCAAGGGTTCAGTCTGCTGTGCGAGGGCGATTAGCAGCGCTTCAAGATCGATAATTGTTTTGGGAATTTCCATAAGTTTAGTCCTGTCCAGTCAGGGTATAGGCTGCCCAATGGTAAGGATCGCTATATTCTGTTAGTTGATCTAGCCCTATTGTACTGCCTTCCTTCAAAGTATTCGCCGCCCTCACCTCCAGTCGATCGACCCCTTCCATTAGGGAGGGAAGTAGCCGAAGTTGCTCGATCCAGTCAGCTAGTTGCTGCCAAGTGATATTTTTTAACCAATTTTGTGTATTTTTCAGAGCTAGAGCCGGGGATTCACCCGCTAATAATCTTTGATAGAAGTTAATCATAAACCAGGAGCTAGAAATCTCCTTCACCGGCCAGAGGGTACTGACCACATTAGTCGCACCCGCTGCCCGGAAAGCACTGACGAGGCCGACGTATTCGGTGTTAATGCCATCCTTACCGGTGAGAGCGGTTTCACAGGCAGCCAGACAGACGAGACGGTAACTAGAGAGGTTCAGTCCGTTGATATCCCGGACGGTCAATAAACCATCGCTAAGGGCGATCGCAGAGGCTTGGGGGCGAAAAGAGTCATAAAAGCCGTGACCGGTGAAATGGAAGGTTTTATAGGCATTTTCGAGGGCTTTGCGGACATTTTCTCGTGAGGCCTTTTTCGGGCTAATTCTCGCGCTCGGTTGCAGGATATGGCTAATAATCGCCGATTCCAGTTGGGCGAAATCCATGGGTTTTTGCTCCGTTTTGGGGTCTTCGACACTGAGGAGGGGAGAATAGGAGAAATCGCCGGACTGGGGACGCAAACCGACCTGAGCAGAGGGGAGATAGGTGGCGGTGTATTTTTCGGGGAAGAGGGTATGTAGGGGGAAGCGGTGCAGATCCCGGTGGGGGATGAGAATGAGGGAATTAACGGAAACTGGCAAATGTGCGAGAATTTTATCGATCTGTAAAATCCGCTTTAATTCGGCAAAACGGTCATTAAGTGACAATCTCCAAGGGTGATTTTGTTTATTCTCCGTTTCTTTTTTACTGGCATAGTCGCGGTATTGTTTATCCCATTCGGTTAACCAAGTCCGAAACTGTCGCGCCTGTTGATAACGTTGCTCTCTTTCCAGAATTACGGGATCAGCGTCTGCGGTGATAATAAAGGTGGTGAGATTGTCCTCGCTGAGATACCAGTAAATAATCGCCTTATCCGGACTTGTCAGGCTTTGGATAGTGGCATAATCGGGACTGGTGGGGTTTTCTTGCCAATTATCGAGAATCCAAGTCAAGCAACGATTTTTATAAAATTCTGCCTGTTCAATTGCGTCTAGGGGATGATTTTCCTCGATCAGTAAATCGATTTCTAGGTGACTAAAACTGCTGAATTTTGCCTCAAAAGCGGGTTTATCGCCTTTCTGGGCGCGTAGTCGGGTGAAAAGGTCGCGTCCCTGTTGTTGATAGAATCGCGCTTGAGTGATTTCCTGTAGGGAAAGATGAGCGCGGATCAATCCTTGCAGAATTTCTAAATGATCTTCGGGGAAGTCTTTTTCGGTGAGAATCGGTAAAGCGATTTGATAATGTCGGATTGCTTCGCGCCAATAGGGACTAGCTTTCTCTTTATACTGGGAATGTTCCAGATAAGCTTCCCCTAGATAGCGATAAATTTGCCCCCACGGAGGCGATCCTTGAATGAGGTGGGGAAGTGCCTCCCGGAGGGCGAAAAGATGGGGTTCTCGGTCATTAAGGGCTACTATAGGTTTACGATAAATGAGAGCTTCTAGACTAGGAGTAGAAATGCGATTTTTGCTCAGAGAACAAATGACCCACCCTCGGCCGTTCCAAGCATAATGGTAATCGGGTTTAATTTCTAAAGCTTGATCGTAGGATGCGATCGCTTCTTCATACCTTCCTAAGTTAACTAACGCAACCCCTCGGTTGTACCAAGCTTGATGCAAATCGGGTTTAAATTCTAAAGCTTGATCGTAGGATGCGATCGCTTGTTCATACCTTCCTAAGTTATCTAACGCAATCCCTCGGCCGTTCCAAGCTTCATGGTCATCGGGTTTAAATTCTAAAGCTTGATCGTAGGATGCGATCGCTTGTTCATACCTTCCTAAGTTATCTAACGCAATCCCTCGGCCGTTCCAAGCTTGATGCAAATCGGGTTTAAATTCTAAAGCTTGATCGTAGGATGCGATCGCTTGTTCATACCTTCCTAAGTTAACTAACGCAATCCCTCGGTTGGTCCAAGCTTCATGAAGATCGGGTTTAAATTCTAAAGCTCGATCGTAGGATGCGATCGCTTCTTCATACCTTCCTAAGTTATCTAACGCAACCCCTCGGCCGTACCAAGCTTGATGGTAATCGGGTTTAATCTCTAAAGCTTGATCAAAGGATGCGATCTCTTCTTCATACCTTCCTAAGTTATCTAACGCAATCCCTCGGTTGTACCAAGCTTCATGAAGATCGGGTTTAATTTCTAAAGCTCGATCGTAGGATGCGATCGCTTGTTCATACCTTCCTAAGTTATCTAACGCAACCCCTCGGCCGTTCCAAGCTTCATGGTAATCGGGTTTAATTTCTAAAGCTTGATCAAAGGATGCGATCGCTTCTTCATCCCTTCCTAAATTACCTAACGCACTCCCTCGGTTGTACCAAGCTTCATGGTCATCGGGTTTAAATTCTAAAGCTCGATCGTAGGATGCGATCGCGCCGATAAAATCCCCATTCATGTATTTCTGGTTTCCTTGCTCAAACCAGAATTCGGCATCCTGAACAATCGGGATATTATTAGCAGTGGATAGTCTTTGAGTTGTTGAAGTTTTCCCTTGATTCAAAAGTTGATAGAATTTTTGGACTTCCGTTAAATCCGTCTCCGTTGAACCTAGATTTTCCCCCTCCACACTGGAAACATCCCTCACTGCGTCGCGTAACTGGAGGCTAATCCGTTGGGACACTTCCCCCAGATTTCCCGTCATCACTTTCCCTAAAGCCGCCAAATCCCGCCCTAAAGTTTGATAATCTTCTGGATACTGTAGCCATTCCTCGCTTTTGACCCCTAGCCACCGCGCCAGCTTTTTATCGTTACAATAGCGACTGTATAGCCATCCCCGTAACCCACCGGTAGTGGTTCCCGCCGCCACCTGCTCGAATAAACCCATCAATATCCCTTCATATTCGCCATCGCTGGGTTCTGGAGGGGATTTTTGGACTTTTTCGGGGTTAACTGCCTTCGGACTGCCTATAAAGAGCGATTTTAGCCAATTCCAGAGCTTTTTTAGTAAGGGTAGCATCCAAGAAAGGGGGAAAGGAAGATAAGGAAATTATATCTCTACTGGCGAAATCTGAAAAATATCCTAGCGATCGCTATCTTCCGGCGAACGAGCCACTTCTAAGACCTGTTCGAGAGATAATCCTAGGGAAGCGGCGATTTCTTCGGGATTAACCCCCGCTCGCAATAATAAGGGAACAGAAGCCAATTTTCCGATGATTTCCCCTTCTTGGCGACCTTCTTGGCGACCTTCTTGGCGACCTTCTTGGCGACCTTCTTGGCGACCTTCTTGGCGACCTTCTTGACGACCTTCTTGGCGACCTTCTTGGCGACCTTCCTCTAGGGCCTCCTGAAACACACGCGTCTGTCTTAACTCGCTTAAACTAAACATCGCTTCTATCTCCTTTCGAGTAATCTGCGGCAACTTGTAAATCAAAAT
>NZ_SFBY01000289.1:0-15265 GCF_007095505.1 Microcystis sp. M_QC_C_20170808_M3Col | reverse complement strand
GTCAGACTTAAGCAATTAAGCGTTTTTCGCTATCTGCGTCAACCCCGTTGACGCGACCACCCTAAAAAAGTGGCGTGGTGAGGAATCGCCGTCCGTTTTACGGCGGCGAGGATGTCAAAACAGCGATGTGGAAAAGAATCCCCCGTCAAGCTACGCTGTGACGGGGAGAGTATGTCAACAGAGGAAATGAACTATGTCCCAAGATAAGCCGATCCAACGCCAAATTCTACCGATTCCCGACTTGACCCCCTTCGGTCTAATCACCTACGACGCGAAGAATCCAGACACTGACTATCCCCCGATTCGAGATATCCGACCGCCGGACGGCGCGCCCAACGTGCTGATCGTGCTGCTCGATGACGTGGGCTTCGGAGCCTCCAGCGCCTTCGGTGGGCCGTGCAATACCCCCACTTTCGAGCGATTAGCGGCACAGGGGCTAAAATATACCCGTTTTCATACCACTGCCCTCTGCTCTCCCAGCCGCGCGGCTTTGCTCTCCGGAAGGAATCATCACTCGGTCGGCATGGGCAACATCACCGAAACCGCCACCTCCGCCCCCGGGCAGAGTTCCGTTCGTCCCAACACCAAAGCCCCCCTCGCCTTGACCCTGAAGCTGAACGGCTATTCCACGGCGCAGTTCGGTAAGTGTCACGAGGTACCGGTTTGGCAAACCAGCCCGATCGGCCCCTTTGACGCTTGGCCCTCCGGCGGGGGTGGATTCGAGTATTTCTACGGCTTTATCGGTGGCGAGAATAACCAGTGGGAGCCGGCACTGTACGAGGGAACAATCCCGATCGAACCGCCGAAAACCCCGGAGAAAGGGTATCACCTGACCGAAGATCTGGCCGATCGAGCGATCGCTTGGGTCAGTCAACAAAAAGCCCTCGCCCCCGATAAGCCTTTCTTTATGTACTTCGCCCCCGGAGCGACCCATGCCCCCCACCACGTCCCCAAGGAATGGATCGACAAGTATCGGGGCCAATTCGCTCACGGTTGGGATCACCAGCGCGAGATTACCTTTGCCCGACAGAAAGAACTGGACGTAATTCCCCAAAATGCCGAACTCACCCCCCGTCACGCCGAAATTCCCGCCTGGGATGACATGGACGAGCGCCTGAAGCCGGTATTAGAGCGCCAGATGGAGGTGTACGCCGCCTTTATGGAACATACCGATGATCAGGTGGGACGGGTGATTCAAGCCTTAGAAAATCTAGAAATCCTCGACGATACGCTCGTTTACGTCATCGTCGGCGATAACGGCGCATCCGCCGAGGGAACGCTTCAGGGCGCGTTTAACGAGATGGCCAACTTTAACGGATTAGCGGGTCTAGAAACCCCGGAATTTCTCCTCTCGAAACTGGATGACTTCGGCGCGCCCGATTCCTATAATCACTACGCGGTCGGTTGGGCTTGGGCGATGAGTAGCCCCTACAAATGGACGAAGCAGGTCGCTTCTCACTGGGGCGGGACCCGCAACGGTACGATTGTTCGTTATCCCAAAATCATCACGGAAAAAGGTGGGATTCGCCATCAGTTCTGTCATCTGATCGATGTGGCCCCGACGGTGTTGGCAGTAGCGGGAATTCCCGAACCGACTATGGTTAACGGTGTCCTACAAAGTCCCTACGAGGGTACGAGTATGGTTTATACCTTTAACGACGCGGCCGCCCCCGAACGTCACGATGTGCAGTATTTTGAGATGTTTGGCAATCGGGGCATCTATTACAAGGGTTGGAGTGGGATTACCAAGCACCGCACCCCGTGGATTATGACTGGACAGACGATGGTTCCTTTCGACGATGATATCTGGGAACTATACGACGGCAGTAAGGATTGGACGCAAGCTCGGGATCTCTCCCGGGAAATGCCAGAGAAACTGCACGAACTACAGCGACAATTTCTGATCGAGGCGGTTAAGTATAATGTACTGCCCCTAGACGATCGCCAAGTGGAACGGGTCGATCCCGCCACCGCTGGCCGGCCTACCCTCGTGCGGGGAAACTCGCAATTATTCTTTGCCGGGATGGGGCGTTTGTCTGAAAATAGCGTCATCAACATCAAAAATAAATCCTTCTCGGTGACGGCGGAACTGAACATTCCCCCGGAAGGCGCGGACGGGGTGATTATCGCCCAAGGCGGCCGCTTCGGTGGTTGGAGTGTCTATACCCACGACGGAAAAGCCAAGTTCGTCTATAACGTGCTGGGGATTCAAAGTTTTGTCACCGAGGCGACGGAGACGATCCCGGCCGGTAAGCATCAGGTACGGATGGAGTTTGCCTACGATGGCGGTGGTTTAGGACGGGGGGGAAATGTCACCCTCTACTACGACGGTCAACCGGTGGGTACGGGTCGGGTAGAACGAACTCAGGCTTTTATTTTCTCTGCGGACGAGACCACGGATATCGGCTACGAATCCGGTACCCCCGTAGCGGCGGAATATACCTCGAAAACCAGTCGTTTCACCGGCAAGATCGGTTGGGTTCAACTGGATCTGGGTACGGACGATCATGACCACCTGATCGACCAGGAGGAACGTCTGAAAATTATCATGGCCCGGCAGTAGAAAAGGGGACTTGCGATCGACGGTTTCGCTTATTCGGTCTTAGGGGAGGAATCGCGATCGCTGGCGAGCCAATGTTTAATTTTCTATAGCAAAAACTAACCGCGCTGGTAGTTTTATCTAGACTTTCCCTCGGTTAAAAGCAAAAAAATTGAGTTTAAATTAGCAACTTTGTTCTATGGAATGGTCTTTTTTTAGAAACTTTGCCATCACTCTATTCGCCCTCTTAAATCCTCTGGGGATGCTGCCGATATTTATTAGTTACACCGCTCGCGAACGTCAAGAAGTACAGCGACTCGTGGCTCTATTTGTCTCGTTGACTGTCTTGTGTTTGTTGTTAATTTTTATGTTTATCGGAACGTCAATGCTAAAATTCTTTGGTGTCACCTTAGACTCTTTTCGCCTTGCTGGTGGAGTGCTTTTGTTGATGATCGGTATCAACATTGTTAACGGTTCTGGGGGAGAGACAAAAGAGCTTTTAATTAATGAGCGAGGAGGGGATTATCTCAGCGAAGCTAAGTCAGTTTATCGGCAAATTGTTATTCCTATGGCTATGCCTTTATTGGTAGGACCTGGGGTTATTGCTAACGTTATCCTTTATGCCAGTGAAGCCGAATCAAAGCTGGGTGACGGTATGGGCATTGAACTGATTTTGATGACAATTTTAGTCAGTTTTTTGGTCTTTCTCATCCTCGCTGCTGGCAAATGGTTACAAAGACTTTTGGGAGATATTGGCTTGAGTATTACTCAGCGAGTTATGGGGCTATTTGTAGCGGCGATCGGAGTACAATTTATGGTGACAGGTTTGATTAATATTTTTGTCGATCAGATCGTTCCTAAACTGCCATCATAACAAATTGCTAATTAGTCTAAATAGTTAGCTAAGAAAATTACTGAAAATATCAAATAAGCTGTTGTATATTTAAACTGGGTATTAAGGAGAGCAATCATGAGAAATTCTGAGCAATTGACCAAATCCCTGAAGCGTTTTCGTTATACACTTTTTCTGGGAGTAGCGGCCATGGCAATCACTAGCTGGGGGATGCCCAATATTTCTGTAGCCCAGACTACTCCTGCTCAAGAAAAAGTGCAGTTAATGTTCGTGCAAACGGCAGAAGATATTCAGGTAGATCCCGTCACAAAAACAATTCGCTTGGTAAATGTCAACAAACAGACCCTATACTTTTCCGATCGCCCGAACCGGATTGCTGGTAATCTGACCATGGCCGCCTATCTGGATGAGTGGACAGCCCGGGCGGGAAAAGATAATTTTGCTAACGATCCCCCCAATGCGACCCTCTCAGTCTACGAACCTGGTCGTCAAGACAATACTATAGTTGTCGTCGAGATTAGCAATCCCGTCATCGATGGCAAGGACTTGATTTATAGCTACAAGCTAATCGAAGGGACTCTACCCAAGGCCGGCGGGGCAACTTCCCTATTTATCGATTGGATTGGTGTTGGTGGTGGTGTCGGTCCTGGCTTTTACGGGGTGGGGGCCGGTACCCGCGGAGTCGGTTTATACGGTGGTTACGGTGGACCCCTACGTTATTAATACGCTTATTCTATTATTCCTGTAAATTTATCTAGCGATTAGGAAAATCCCATGAGTTACAGATACATCAATCAATTAGCCACACCCGAAAATTTGCAGCGATTTCTGGAATTTGTTGATCTGGCGGCTGGGGGAGGCAAAGATACGGCTAATGTCTGGGAAATCGAGCGCCGATTGGTTAATAGTCGCCCGATGGAGTTATGTGTAAAAGCAGTTCTGCAAGAACCAGCTTCCGCGCAATTAGTGCAAGAAAGATACATTGGCAACCCCTACGATATTGAAGCAATGTTAAAAATGCCGAAGGGTTCTCTCGGTTGGACTTACGGCACAATTATGCACACTTTGGGCTATGATCCGCAATTTTATCCCCAACGCAAGCAATTTGATTCCGATGCCGACTATATTGGTTTTCGCGTTGATAAAACCCACGATATCCATCACATTCTCACCGGATTTAGTTTAGATACTCTTGGAGAATTGGGAGTAATTTCTGTCACGGTCGCTCAAACTCGTTATCCTACTTTTCTCCTCATCGATATCCTCTCTTTACTGATGACTTTTTTTACCAGTGATACTCTGTTAAATGAGGTGGAAAGTGATGCCGATTTAAATAAAACTCTCGGTTACAAATTCGAGCTAATTTCCCAGGGAATTACCATCGGCCGTAACGCTAAACCCCTATTCCCGATCAAGTGGGAGGAAGGCTGGGAAAAACCCTTAGATCAATGGCGCCAGGAACTGAATATTAAACCAGTTTTAGATGGTCCCTGGAGTTGGTACAGTCGCCCGGAATTACAGTCGGCGATCGCTTAATTTTTCCACCAGATTTTTGTGTGAGAATAGTGAGGGACAATTCTGCTTTGATCTATGGTCAAAAAACCTCTAGAAAACCAAGCCATACTCAAATTCGCTGGCTCTGTCAAATAATTGTTGCTCTAATTGTCTTAATTATGCCAGTAGCAATTACCCTGCGACTGGTTTTAGCTTTTCTTTTCGCTTTGATGGGGGCAATTGCTTTACTAGCTTACAGAATTTCTTGCGTTGCTCCTTGGCAGTTAGAACTATTAAAATCTCCCAATCATCGGGTGGCATTTCTGGAATCCCTATTTTTACGACCGGCAGTTTCGGACTATTAATTTATCTGATCGCATCCGCACAGGCGATCGTCCATTTTGCTTGCGGTTTTCTGGGTATTATCAAACCTCCGATACAAGTATTAATAGTACGGCGAGGCGGCGACTGGTAGCAACCCAAGGAATGCTTTCCTATTTTTTATCCGTCTCGATTATTGCTATTATTTTTGGAATGATTGGTAATTTACTCTCAGCAAAAAAGATATTTTATTAAGGAAGTTATGGTTCATCAGAAAATTAATCTCGATCGCCTTAGTCCGGAAGAGGCACTAATTACCCCCACCTATGCTTCCCGCGCCCTGACTTCCGCTGTACCTAAATACGAGATTCCCGAGGGAGAAATGCCCCCGGCGGTGGCCTACAATTTAATCCGCGATGAACTCGCCCTTGATGGTAATTCTCGCCTGAATCTGGCTACTTTTGTCACCACTTGGATGGAACCGGAAGCCAAACAATTAATGGCGGAAACCTTCGATAAAAACATGATCGACAAGGATGAATACCCACAAACTGCCGAAATTGAACTGCGTTGTGTGAATATGATCGCTAGACTCTGGAATGCTCCCGAAAGCGAAGCGGCAACTGGTTGTTCTACCATTGGTTCCAGTGAAGCGGCGATGTTGGGAGGCATGGCTTTAAAATGGCAATGGCGCAAACGCCGACAAAAAGAGGGTAAACCCACCGACAAACCTAATTTAGTCATGGGCATTAATGTGCAGGTTTGTTGGGAAAAATTCTGTCGTTATTGGGAGGTAGAACCGCGTTTTGTGCCGATGGAAGGGAATCGTTTTAATCTCAATGCGACCGAGGCAATTAAACTAATTGATGAGAATACGATCGGGGTAATTGCAATTATGGGTAGTACCTTTGATGGTAGTTACGAACCCGTCCAAGAAATTAATGATGCCCTGGAAAAATTGAACAGAGAAACCGGCTGGCAAGTTCCCCTGCACGTCGATGGTGCTAGTGGTGGTTTTATTGCCCCTTTTCTCGATCCCGATTTAGTCTGGGATTTTCGCCTCAAATGGGTTAAATCGATTAATGCTTCCGGGCATAAATACGGTTTAGTCTATCCCGGCGTCGGTTGGATTATCTGGCGAGATCGGCAAGAATTACCAGAAGAATTAATCTTTCATTGTAATTATTTAGGCGGTGATCTGCCTAATTTTGCTCTGAATTTTTCTCGCCCTGGCAATCAAGTAGTTGCTCAATATTATAATTTTTTACGCTTGGGTAAAGAGGGTTATCGACAAATTCATCAAGCCTGTCGAGATACGGCCCTGTATTTATCGGGGGAAATCGCTAAGATGGGACCGTTTGAATTAATTACCGATGGCAGCACTATTCCGGTTTTTGCTTGGAAATTAAAGGAGACAATTAGCGATCAATCTAATTATAGTTTATTCGATTTAGCTGATAAATTGCGCGAGCGGGGTTGGTTAGTTCCTGCCTATACAATGCCCAAAAATCGCCAAGATTTAACCGTGCAGCGCGTGGTGATCAAGGAGGGATTTAGTCGCGATATGGCGGCTCTGTTGTTGCGGGATATTCACTCAGCAATCGCCTTCTTTAAATCTCAGTCTAATTATCAGTCAAAATTATCTGGTTCCCATTTCCATCACTAACAGATGTTGAGGAAAAACTCGCTTAAATTCCCTAAATATTGGCAACCATTACAAAGTTCTGGTGTTGCCAATTTTTCCACTCCTGTCTCAACCTAGGCTCTCTGCACCTCATCGAGGACAGTAATGCCTGAAGCTTACCCGACTACACACAAAAAAATCTGACTTAATCCTATGCAATTTGTACCAGTTGTCGATATTAATCAAAGATATTTAATGCTAACTACACCATCTAAAGCTAGAGGATGGATGAAAAAAATTGGGCATACCTTGGTAATATTTTTTGTAGTTTTACTACTGACTCTAACCTCCCCTCTTTTGGGAATCGCTCAAAATCCGACACAACCGGAAAATAAAATTGACGGCTTTCCAGTTATGTTAGATGGAAAAACTCTCTTTTTTATCCGGCGGGGAGTTTCTTCATTTTCGGCGGAGGAGAGAGCTAACACTATTACCCGGAGAATTGAAAGAATTGCTCAAAATGATTCTATTCCTATTGAGAACCTGACAATTGAGCAGATTCCTGATGATAACTCACTTTATTTAAGTATAGATCAAGAAGTGATTCTAACGGTGACGGAGCGAGATGCAAAAGCCTATCGTTCAACGCCGGAGGTTTTAGCTCAACAAGCTTTACAAAAAATTCAGGTCGCTATCGCTCAATATCGCCAAGATCGAAAACCAGAACAACTACTTAAGAACATCATTTATACGGTTATAGCTACCTTTTCTTTCTTGATTATTAGCTTTGCAGTTATCAAAATTTCAGGGAAGCTATTTCCCTTCATTAGACGTTTGATTGAATCCTTGACACCAGGCATTCAAATCGGGAATATTGAGATTGTATCTTCCTCTAAAATTAGCTTCTTTTGGCTGCGAGTTCTTCGGATGATTCGCTTATTTATTCTGTTTTTATTAACATTCAATTATGCTACATTTGTACTTCGTTTATTTCCCTGGACAAGAGTTTTTGGCGAGAGTATTTTAGGTTATTTTTCTCGATCATTAGAACTGGTTTTATCCTCCATTGGCAAATATCTTCCCAATGCCTTTATTATTGCCATAATCATTTTTGTAACCTACTACTTAATCCGGCTAATCAAGCCCTTTTTTACGGCAATAGAAAGAGGAAATCTGGTTATTCCTGGTTTTTATACTGATTGGGCTAAACCTACTTACAATCTCCTATTAGTCATAATTATTGCCTTAGCAGCAATAGTTGCTTTTCCCTATTTGCCTGGTTTTGATTCCCCGGCTTTCCGCGGTGTTTCTGTTTTTCTTGGTCTTCTTTTATCCCTTGGTTCTACTTCGGCGATCGCCAATGTTATTGGGGGAATTATTCTTATCTATACCCGTGCCTTTCGCATCGGAGATCACATTCAAGTAGGAGATGTAATTGGCGATCTAATTGAAAAAAACTTCCTAGTCATTCGCATTTGCACTCCCACTAATAAAATCATTACTATTCCTAACTCATCTTTATTAAGTAGTAATGTGATTAACTTTAGTATTTCCTCGCGGGAATTAAACAGAAATCTAATTATTCAGACAACGATTACCCTAGGGTACGATCTGCCTTGGCGAAAAGCCCACAAAACCTTAATTGAAGCTGCTCTAGAAACTGACCATATTCTCAAAGAACCCGCACCTTTTGTCCTGCAAACTAGCCTAGATAATTTTTACATCAGTTATCAATTAAACGCTTACACTAACCAACCCAATTTGATGGTAATAATTTATTCAGAACTCCATCAAAATATTCAAGACAAGTGTAATGAAGCTGGGATTGAGATTCTCTCTCCCAGTTACACCTCCCTACGAGATGGAAATACAACAACCATTCCCGAAAATTATTTACCTTCCGATTATGCTGCGCCTCCCTTTCGCGTTCAATCTTCAGATAATCAGGAAAACAACACATTTTGACACCAAATCCGTTTTTAATCACTCACTGTTGGCGGATTATTAATATAATGTTAATTGAGCTTAGAAGGAGATATAGCGGTTCTCGCATCTGCGAGGCACACTTTAACCTTTGTTGATTAAGCTTTTCAGGATTGAGAATGTACCTCTTGTGAACAGGAAACGCTATAAATCGATGACGGCATCCTATGAGCAAGACTTTGGACTTTAGTCCGAACAAATGGCCGATTTATTAGCCTCCGGTCGGTTTTCCGAGTTAGATATTGAGAATTTGGTCGAAGAGGTACGGGATTTGTCGAAACGGGAGCGCGATCGCATAATCTCTTAGGGTGCGTGTTTACGGCGATAATCTCTGATAAAAAAACCAAATCAACAATCCGCACGCCACGCACTAACTTTATCATTAAATTGGTGCGCTTTGATTATAATAAAATGCCTCTTAGCTTAACTACTATAAGAATTCATCTTTCTATCGTATTGAGGACGACAGGGACTGCCCCAAGCGACCTTTTGAGCGGGAATATCGGCAAATACGCTACTTCTTGCCCCAATAACAACATTAGAGCCAATTTTTACCCCCGGAGCCAGGAAACAATCGGCCGCGATCCATGTACCATTACCAATGAGGATGGGAGTGGTTTTTAAGCTGAAAGAGCGATCGCAGGGAGCGTGACTGCCAGTGCAAAGATAGCATTTTTGAGAAATCACACAATGACTGCCGATGGTAACGTTATCTAAACTATAAATCACCACATCATCGCCAATCCAAGTATAATCGCCGATCGCAACTTTCCAAGGATAAGTAACCCTTGCCGTCGGGCGAATTTTCACCCCAAGGCCGATTTTAGCCCCGAATAGTCGCAAAATAGCGCAGCGAAAGCTATCCATTTGGTGCAAACTGAGGGGAAAAAGAATTCCCTGTACTAACCACCAAAGTAGGATAATCGGATTAGAACGACCACGATCAAACCAAGATTGATCGTAGGTACGCAAATCTAGCCACGCTTCCTCATCGGTGCGGATTTCTGGGGACATAGGACTTATTTAATCATTTTCGCGGGTTGAGGTTCCGAGGGTTTAACCGGGGGATTAGCATGGGCATTAACGTTTAATTTACCGCCAAATTGCCGTAATTCGTACAATTTAACCCCTATTTGGTATTCGTACTGACTCAAAAGACGACCGTAGATATAACCAGCTTTGCCATCCAAGAAACCGAGACGGATAAAATAAAAGAGAATAAAGCGCAGCAGCGGTTTAAAGGGCAATTTTACCCAAATTTTCTTTAAAAAACGTTTTCTCTGCACCGCATCACCGAACAGGTTCGCTCCGATCGTGCCGCTTTCGTCATTACCCGTGAGAATATTGTAATAAACTCGCGCCTCCCAGTTGGAATAACGATTATGTCTTTCTAACCAATGATAGATATCGCGGAAATCGATGTGCAGCATATCATTTTTCAGATATCCCACCTTGCCATCGAGGATAACGTGTTCGTGAACCTCGTTATCTCCCGTGTTGGGGATATCTTCCGTGTTTAAATTCTCGTATCTGCCCGACTTATGTTTAAATAAGCGCAGATTCCAGTCGGGATACTTGCCACCATAACGAATCCATTGTCCGAGGAAGAAGACGCGACGATTGAGATAATAACCATTATAGTTGGAATCTTGGATCACGGTGGCGATTTCGTCCCATAGTTCGGGGGTGATTCTCTCATCACAATCGACGATTAATACCCATTCATTGCGAAAAGGCAGATTATCGAGGGACCAGTTTTTCTTTTTCGGCCAACGACCATTAAAATAAAATTGGACTACATTAGCCCCATAGTTTGTAGATATTTCGATCGAGCGATCGCTACTTTGGGAATCGACGACAAACACTTCATCAGCCCTAGCAACACTCTCTAAACAGGCGGGAAGGTTAGATTCCTCGTTTTTGGCGGGAATCAACACCGAAACGGGAATTTTTTCTGATTGACTAAACATTGGTACACTGTGGCTAGGTAGAGTGTTCGCATCTTTCCTTAAAACCCTTAGTCACTCAGAAAGCGAGAACTAGGACTTAAGATTTTTTTTAATCTTACTATACCTTATTCGGTTTTTTACGCTATCCCTAGGCTTGAACCTAAGAGAGAGACTCCTAGAGACTTGGATATTCTCCCAGAAAATAGCGAAAAATTCGCTAGGCAATACATCTGTTCTAGTATCTAAATTTCTAACTGCGAAATAGACGACTATACTGGGTTTCGTGGTTCATACTGGCAAAACTTAGTCCCCAACTCCAACTGCTCAGGTTTTCATCGGCTAAACTGATAATATCTGCTGTTGCTGTTAATAAACTGGGCTGTAAACCGATCAGAAGGGATTGTCCTAGGGTTTGCCCAAGGGGAATTAAACGCAATCCCGCATTGATTAAATTACTTGCCCAACTGTGTAAATAGCCTAAAACCGCTAATTCTTCGCCAATTTGCCAATGACTTGCCCCGATCGCAAAAGCGGTGGCATAATTAGCCTGTTCTGGTAGATTATCTCTGGCCGGCGCTAACTCCCGCAATAAGTTTAACAGCGATCGCCCCATTTGCCAGCTTTGTTGTCTTAATTCGGCCGTCTCCCGCGTGGCCGATAACCAATTATCCCAATAATTAAGTTTTGTAAAATCTTCTTGACAAAAACAACGATATACCCTTAGTAAAACAGCCGTTTCTAAGCGAATCGAGCCTTGACAAAGCGATCGCTCTAACCAATCATTTAAGCTGGCACTATTGGAGATAATCCCCTTTTCGACGAGGGTTTCTAGCCCTTCGGAATAACTATAGGCCCCGACGGGTAAAATGGGACTAGCCAATTGTAATAAACACAAAAGTTCTTTTTGATCGAGCATAGAAAACCGAGAAAATTGTCCTTAACACATTTAGGGAAATGCTTGGCACTTCGGTATGTAGATCGAGCCGGTAGAAAGCGGCACTCTGTGAATTATACCGTGGTTAATAGCCACAATTATAAACTACTATACTTATGTCCTCACGAGAACAGCATTTTCTGAAAATAAATCTTGTCGTTCTCCTCTTGATTTTAGCTTTGATTGCTGGAGTTGATCGGGAAAAATTACACTCTAGTCTTTTATTTTATCCTCCCGCTACTCCCCCAACTCCGCTCGCTGGTTTATTAACCCATTCTTTTCAATTGCTTTGTTGTCTGCCCCCGATTGTTTGCCTTTTTAGTTATACTTTGTTGTCCCGCAAGACAAGTTTCAATAATTCTCGCCATTTCTTACTTTTTTCTGGTATAATAACGGGACTTTTTGCCATCAATGAAATCTTCAGAATTCATATCATTCTCCTCTATTTTAATATTCCCAAATTCTTGACTATCTCTGTTTATGCCCTCGCAATTCTGATTTATGGTTTAGCATTTTGGCGGCGAATAAGACAAACTTATTACCAAATTTTAATCATCGCTTTAGCACTTTTAACTTTTGCGATCGCTATCGATTTTCTCCAGATTAAAAATCAAGGTTTTGCTAGTCTAAGTGAAGGAATTCCTAAACTGTTAAGTGCTGTGAATCTAGCTGGCTATTTTTGGGATGTATGTTTTCAAGAAATTTCAGCCCAGATCAAATCCCAATAAATTATCCATTTATCTGTTTAACCAGATGTAAAATTTCAGGAAGAATCAGTTTTTCTAGGGCTAATTTAACGGCATTAGTGGAACCAGGGAGAGAAAAGACTAATAAGTTTTTATAAACCCCAGCTATTGCCCTTGATGCCATGGCACGGGAGCCAACTTCCTGATAGCTGAGATAACGAAATAATTCGCCAAAACCGGGCAAAGTAATCCTTAATAAAGGTACTAAAGCATCATAGGTATTGTCTCTGGGAGCAATACCCGTACCCCCATTGAGAATTAAGACTTTTATCTGATTTTGATTACTAATCTCTGGTAAGATTGCTTGAATTTGTAAGGGTTGATCGGGGATAATTAAGTATAGGCCGATATCATGACCCGATCGAGTTAGTAACTCTTGAATTATTTGGCCGCTACTATCCGTCTCTGGGGTACGAGTATCGCTCACCGTGACTACGGCACAGGTAAGGTTAAGGGGGGTGGTGTCGGGATGGGGAATAAAGGTCATAATTAGGGTCTGCTGAAAAAGTTTTTCGGTGGGGGTTGGGGGTTGGGGGTTGGGGGTTGGGGTGTAGGGTTTTACCGATTTTCAGGTGGTCAATTACCTAATGTTCAGGGAAAAAGTAGCTTAATTTTCCCCCTGCTCACTCCCAGTCCTGGCACTTTTGGATTTCAAAAAGGTCTAAAAGTCTTATCCAACAAGGTTTTTAGATTTATCTGGTCAGTGCAGTCACCCTATAATAAAAAACTTAAGTTTTGCAAGTATTGCTGATTTTTGCTGGTTTTTGGAACCTTTTCGCCGGTAATGATGACAAGGTGAAAGGAGCTTCTAGAGAACAGATTATCCCAAAATAACAAAATCGAGATTATCATCTAAGTTGGTATAGATTATGACTGGAATTATGAGTCAACTCAGTCCCCTACAAGCCGAACAAATCAAGGAAATCGGGACTTATTTACGTCAAAAGCGGGAAGAAAGCTGCCTGAGCATAGACGATATCGCCGCCCTGACGATGATTAGAGTACCAATGCTAGAAGCGTTGGAAACGGGGAATTGGGAGAAATTACCAGAATTAATTTATGTCAAGGGATTTATCAAACGCTACGGTGATGCTCTAAAAATTGATGGTAAAGCTTTAGCCGATCGCTTGTCTCCTAGTGCGGAACAATTAGCTCAAGAGGTAACTATCCCGAAAACACTGCCCACAAAAGTTACCCCTCTCCCCAAGGCTGAACCCGCTGCCCCAAAAGTGGAACCGGTGAAACCAGAAAAACCAGCCCCAGAAACTGGCCCCCAACCGGCTAAATCAACCTTTTTCGGGATGTATCTCTGGCTAGGCTTGCTGGCGGGCATATTTTGTGGTATTGGCTATCTTTTCCTCCGTCCCCCTCTCTCTAACGCCCCTGCCGTTACTCCCTCTCCTTCCCCCGTGGTTTCCCCCGCGCCGGTAGTCCCTCCCGCACCGATAGCCTCTCCTTCCCCTTCTCCTCAGTCAAAAGTTCCCCTCTCAGCCGAAGTAACTATTGAACAGGCCGCTTGGGTAAGGGTAATTGCCGATGGCAAAAAAGTCCATGAAGGCAATCTCCAACCAGGTACTAAACAAACTTGGACAGCCCAAAAGAGTTTAAATATTCGATCGGGCAATGCTGGTGGTGTTAAAATCTCTCTTAACCAAAAACCGGCCCAATTAATGGGTAAAGCTGGCCAAATTGGCGAAATCACCCTAACTGCACCTCCTCTCAGTGATCAGTAAACAGTAATCAGTAATCAGTGAACTAAAAACTCGCATCTGAAAACTGATCACTGATTAGGCTGCATCATCCCAGATGGGGGTAAGGCTTTGATAATCGTAGCGGGAAGCGTTGGGATGACAGGTGACACAGGTGGTATGACCGATAGGATTAGGTAAATTGACCCTAGGGTGCAAAACTTTTAAATAGGTGGACTGTTCAATTAGGAGGGGAACAAAAGTAGTCTCCCTAAGAGGGCGGGAAGAATAACTGAGATAATCCCAGATAAGACGCTGAGTAATGCCAACAATTGGTTTTAAACGGATACCATAGTGAGAATTAGGATTTTCTAGGATTTTTTTCCAAGTTTGACTGGGTAGGATGCTCGGAGGAATGGCAATATGGCAAGTGGCACAATTTTCTAGATAGGTTTGCTGTCCAATTTGATAACGATTCAGCACTGTATCCGAGGAGGGAGATTGGGCGATCGCTGGTTGTTTAAGTAGCGAAGCCAGTAGAATACCCCCTAGAATACTGAGGAGAAAGAGGATAAGAAAAAAAATCGATTTCACTTGACTGCTCGAAGGCATGACTGGGATGACGGGTAATTGAACACAATTGTGACACTCTCGCCATCACAATGCCAAGCTGTGTGATGGGAGATTCTTGCTTCACAGAAACCTGCTTTTTGAGACGAATCCCAAGGAGTCTTACAGTCTCTCCACAAGTTTAAACTCCTGACTGCCCATCAGTATTTGGGTTCTTCTGGTTTATGTGTGGAAACGAGGTCTATACTGATATTTTCTAGTTTCTTCCTCGGCTCGACTGAGCATCGCCGAACGTCAAAATAGTCCTAAAAGTCTTGCTTGATAGGTATTTCACGGTTTCATAAGCAAAAATTATAACACAAAGTCGAGAAGAGCCTCTTAACTTTTTTTGTATCAAAATTACTTGAACGGGAGCATTAAAAGGGGAGAATTAATCCCCCCATTAATGGCTCTTCGTTACTCTTTATGCTAAATCAACAGACAAGATGCCAAGATAACATACTTCTAACCCAAAAATTCCGAAAGTTTCTAAAGCCATAGCCTCTTCGTTTTATTAGTTTAAGT
>NZ_SFBY01000288.1:0-4895 GCF_007095505.1 Microcystis sp. M_QC_C_20170808_M3Col | reverse complement strand
TAATACTATCCATAAAGGGTGTCTTTTTCCTTTATCTTTCCGAAAGTCCTTGACTTGTTTCAGTTTTTCTATTAAGCTCAACATATGTTTAAAAAGTTGGCGGTCACTTCTCATTTTACAAAGACAGTGATCGCTTTTACTTTTGATATTCTGATGGGAGAATGAAACAGCCCTACCGCTAACCCTACGGGTGTAACGGGGGCATCCTGCCGACATTCAAGGTAACAAGGGCAATTCTTGTCAGAGGGCAGATAAAAGTCTATGCGGATGGCGAGACTCGAACTCGCAAGGCGTAAGCCACACGCCCCTCAAACGTGCGTGTCTACCAGTTCCACCACATCCGCTTGATTTTAGCTTAACCAGTATAGCACAGAAAAAAAATAATCTGCAAGCAACTTTTAAAAATTACTGCCGCACAACTTTCGCACCACCTGAGTTAGTACGGATAAACCTTTTAGGGAACCTTGAATCAAATGGAAGGCCGGGATGGGACGGATTAACATTTGTCGAGCTAGGGGCAATGGTAGCAGCTGACCTTGATTATCAATTGCCGGGGCTAAATCGGGTAAATCCTGCGTCACCTCGTCGCTAATCACGCGCACAATTGCCACTTTTTGCCCCGATAAAGCCTCTAAAATCCTTGCTCCTTCCATATCGACCACCTCATAGCCCCCCTGTCCTAAACGTCGTTTTTCCTCGGACTGGCTAATCAGGCGATCGCTGGTTAAACCTTTAACGAGGCTATATCCGGTTAATTGGGCGATTTCTGCGGTTATTTCTGGTTCGCACTGCCAATAATTCCCCTTTTCTAGGCCACAACCTTGATAGATTACCCCATCTCCGACTCGATAGCGATCGCTGAGACTGCCCGCTAATCCCATCAGCACAATTTTTCCTTTGAGCTTATTAAGAAATTCTAGAGATAGCTTAGAGACTGGGGAACTGTCGAGGAATTCTGGAGCGCCAAGGTTAATCGGGATAATTTGCGGGGCTAAATCGCCGATGTTTCTTAATCCTCGACGGATTGAGCTATGCTCGGCCCCCCGGGGAACGAGAATAATATCTTCAGGTGTGAGCATGAAATTTTTGAGAAAGTTTCCTAATTAGTCCATTGAGATGTTATAAACAATAATAGTGAACTAATTAGGAATAATTCTTAAGTAAATGGCCCTGCCACCGACTGGGCGATTGTCTTTCCCACCATGAAAAAGTCTGTCATTCTGCGTTTATCCGAGGTTAACAAGCGTTTTCCCGCTTCTACTAATCTAGCTGTCGATAATATCAGTTTTAGTTTAACAGAGGGCGAAATTCTCGGATTATTGGGCCCGTCGGGCTGCGGTAAAACCACTCTACTCCGGATGATTGCGGGATTTGAAAAACCATCTCAAGGAGTGATTGAATTGGGAGGGCGAATAGTTGCCGACGAAAAAACCTTTATTCCCCCGGAAAAACGCAATACGGGCATGGTTTTTCAGGATTACGCTCTTTTTCCCCATTTAACCATTGCTGAAAATATCGCCTTCGGGTTAAAAAATTCTGGGGAGAAATTATCGAGCAAAGCTATTAACGCTAGGGTGGCGGAAACTTTGGATTTAGTCGGACTGCAAGGACTAGAAAAACGTTATCCCCATCAGCTATCGGGAGGACAACAGCAAAGAGTCGCCCTCGCCCGCGCTTTAGCCCCAAAACCCTCTTTAATCCTCTTAGATGAACCTTTAAGTAATCTCGATGTGCAGGTACGGCAACGGTTACGGCACGAGATCCGTCATATCCTGAAAGCGACCGGTATCTCGGCCATTTTTGTCACCCACGACCGGGAGGAAGCAATGGTGATCAGTGACACAATTGCAGTCATTTGTCAAGGAAAATTAGAACAAATTAACAATCCCGAAGCAATTTATAGTCATCCGGCCTCGCGATTTGTGGCCGAGTTTGTCACCCAAGCGAATTTTCTCCCCGCTAGACGGGAGGGGGAACAATGGCAAACCGAGATAGGAGTCTGGGAAATTGCCGATGGTCAAGATTTGGACAAAGGGGAATTGATGCTCAGAGAGGAAGATGTCAAAATTAAGCCGGATGAGACGGGAGAGCTAGTTATTTGCGATCGCCAATTTTTGGGGAGGGAATACCGTTATTGCCTGCTAACGGCCACCGGCAGCCAAATCCACGCTAGAACAACGATTAACACCCAATTAGACATCGGTACAAAGGTAAAACTATCGATTATTCCCGATAGCGTTCGTGTATTTGCCGACTGATAACTGATACTAAATCCGTTGAGTATAGGCTAGTTATGAGGAGAGGCAAAAGGCAAAAGAGGGAATAGATAATCAGTCCATAGTCAAAACTCACTCCCACCGAGTAAAGTCCCAGAATATTTAATCTTTTTCCGCTTTCCAGTGGAGTTCAATTAATTTTTTCTTAAAGCCAAGCCTTCCTAGTATTATTGTATCTAAATGACAATTTTAGTCGCTTTTTTAGGCTTTAATTGTTAATTTTGTGCGGTTGATTAAGGATTTTTACTTACTTATTTAACCCCCAAAAAAAACTGGATGTAAATCCAGTTTTTCGGGTTCCTTGTTTTTTGGTTCATGAATAATGCAGGTTAGTCAAGCGCTGTCTTTCTTTTGGGAAACGGGAATATAATCGCTAACGTCTCCCGTAACCACACCACCACGCTGTCCGTCAATACTGACCGGAACATCGCCCACGATGGTGATTCGTTGCACCCGACGGGGGCGATCACCATAGTCCGCAATTGCGTAATGCTGGGTAGAACGATTATCCCAAAAAGCGATATCCCCCACTTGCCAACGCCAACGTACCGTGTTTTCCGGACGAGTGACGTAGGATTGCAAAAGTTTTAGGGTATCGAAAGAATCCTCTGAAGAAAGTCCTTTAATACGACGGGCGAAGGACCCTAACACCAGTGATCGCTCACCGGATTCAGGATGAACGCGCACCGCCGGATGGATAGCCTCATAAATTGTCGATTGGAAAACCTTGGCGTAATCCCTTTTGGATTGGGAAATCTCAACCGTAGAAGCGGCATAATCCGAGTGATTGGTATGAACAACCCACAGGTGCTCAGCTAAGGCTTTCAAATGGGTTGGCAAATCTTCATAGGCTGTCACCGTATTAGCCCACATCGTATCCCCTCCATATTGCGGAATAATAACCGCACGTAAAATCGAGCCTAATGGTGGTCGTTCTACAAAGGTAACGTCGGTATGCCAAAGATCCGTATAGGCATGGTGTCGCCGATAATCTAAATCGAAAATTTCAGGGTAATCCGTTAAGTAACCCGGTACAGTGGGGTGAGCTTTCGTCAACTCGCCAAAACGACGGGCAAAAGCGATGTGACCCTTTTCGTCTAAGGTTTGTTGTCGAAAAAAAATAACTTTGTATTGAATCAACGCTTTACGGATCTCCGCGATTAGATCATCGCTCGGATTTTGACTCAGATCGATGCCAACGATCTCGGCTCCAATTCGCCCGGCGATCGGTTGAATATTGAAATAGTTGAAACCCATAGATTTATCCTCCAGTTCCTAGTTCTCACCGTCTCAGATCGGTGACTTAAATACGAAAAATGCAAGAGCAAATGTGGTGATATAGGAGTTTTCATCAGAATGAGGTATGGGCAAGGAGCTCAAACCCTTTGTTTGCAAAACTTGTCGATACCTCACTAACGTGAAAAGGGCTATAACGGGATCTCTTTTAGAAAGTAAACGTGGTTCTGACTGTCCCGATGATCCCGTCGGGATTTCCCGCATCCTGGTTAGGCGCAGTGATCCAGATCACCCCCGGCGTGATCGAGATATTCTTTGTCACTTGGTACTTATAAAACGCCTCCAGATGGAGCGAGAGATCGTTCGGGCTAGTATCTCCCCGATACGGCTCTGCGCCCACCACGAGACCGCCTAAATTCCCCTCTTTCCCCAGATCGGGAAAGCCGAGTCCTAGCGCATAGTACCAGATATCGGCACTACCGGAACCGCTAGTCCTTCGGGCGTTGGTGTAACCGAAGAAACCGTTAAGAATCACGTAGGGGTTAAACTGGAAGAAACCCGAGGCCCCGTAGGAGTTCGAGGAAACCGGCCCGTTAAAGGGCGCGTTCGCGGGAGCCGTACCGATTTTCGCCCCTCCCGTGCCGAAGTCGAAGAGAGGTCCGTCCGGTTGATAAGCGTGGACGTAGGTGAGCGCAATACCCGCGTTCGTGCCGGGCAACCAAGCTAGTTGGAACAGGGTGTTATATTCCCCGTTAAATAAACCGTTTCCCGGATTGGGGTTTCCCGATGTATCGTCTCCCGCCAGATAGCCGGCGCTAATGGTAAACTGTTTGCCGACGTTGTAATTTAGACCGACTCCCGAACCCCCGCCGAGGGTGTAGACGGGATTGAATTGGGCGAAGATACTGAGGGCTTTCCGGCCGTTCGTCCCTCCCCCGATCACGGGGTTGAGGGTCGGGGCGAAATCCCACCAGCGACCGCTATAGGCCGGGAGATAGACGTACAGATCGCCCACGGGAAACTCGTAGGCGAGCCAGTCGAGGACGATATCGTTGCCGTTCCCCGCCGGGAGGTTAAAGGTTTGGTTGCCCTGGGCGTTATTGGGGAATCCGGGGAGTTGCAATCGGGTCGTACTACTGGCCGCCAATCGGACGGTTAAGAGGTCTTTTCCAGTAAAGCTAGACTCCAAGGATAGACGAACCCGATCTTGAAACACAAGGTTACTTCCCTGTATCGAACCTTGGAACGCGTCGGTCAGGGCAAAGATTACTCACCGTTCGCTTAAATAAAAAAGCGATCGAGGACAAAAAAGGTTAAAATCCTTGTGTAGTAAAGGGTTTGGTTGAAGGAGTTAAGAAAATTCCCACACAGATAAAGTCAGAA
>NZ_SFBY01000287.1:0-13077 GCF_007095505.1 Microcystis sp. M_QC_C_20170808_M3Col | reverse complement strand
TAGATGATTTCCTGACCTAAGATCACATTTTATTCTTTTTTCCACTTCAATCTAAGAATTGAGAAAAAAGCAAAACCTTATATTATACCATAAAAAAATTATGCAAGAGGTCTATTTTTAGTACCCCCTACATGGAAAGCTAAACCTCCAAACGAAAATTTACCTGCTGTATTCCCAGCTGGAAGCACTCCCGGAGCAAAGCCACCATTGGGGTTGAAAAGGTTATCCGTCGGCGAGTGACCAATCCTGTCTGTGACTGGAACACCATTGACAGGTGCATTAAAAACGCCAGAGCCTGCGGGAAGCATTGCAGTAATAGGGTTAGTGATGCCGCCTTCAGTCTCCGTTCCCGTCACTGAAAGGATCTTGTAGCCTGTAAAGGTATAGGCTGGAACCGGGTTTGGTTCTGTCCAGGCGTCCCACCCTGGGTTAGAGTAAGAAGGGGCGTTTATTGTTGTAAGCGTGTCCTCCGTAGTCAGATTCAGATCAAATAAATCACCGTCCGGAAAAGTTTTAAAGACGAATTTGAAGCTAAGTTGAGCAGCGTGAGCAGGACTTGTGGATAGTCCGATTAGTGCAGTGGTTACAGCCGCTCCAAAAATCGTAGCTGAGATGCTATTTTTCATTTTTTTTCTTCTCAATAGTGCAATCATCCCCTCGCAGCCAGGTCAAGCAACAACCGAACCCAACACCAAGAGGAGATAGCAGAATGATACGCACTACCTATTCTCTGGGGAATCTATCCTTAGACTGATTTGAAAAACTCCAAAGGCAGACAACAAAACTGTACACATTACATCCCCAGAACTGTATCAAAAGCTACTATTTAATAAATCTTTACATTCCTCTCCCCTTAGTCCCTCGCCTTCGGGAGCTATAGGTTAGTATAGAGTGGGTGAAAACAATTTTTCTCCATTGATTTCGGGTGTCTCATGCGTATTCAATGGGATGAAGCCAAACGACAGCGAGTTTTAACAGAACGTGACATTGACTTCACTCGGTTAAACGATCTGCTTTACAAACCTTACATCGAAGACCAACGCTCTGAGCAGCCAGAACAATATCGGATTGTTGGCTTTGCGGGCGGAACGTTAACAACATTCATCGTAGAATACAGAGTCGATGAAGTCGGTGATTACATTTGGGTTGTCACCGCTTGGAAATCAACTAAACAGGAGCGCAAAAGCTATGAGGAAACAGTCAACTGAAATTAAAGATATTGAGGAAATTGCTCAACAAGCACATCTAGGGAAAGATGTCTCTGAGCATTTCACAGGTAATTTTCAGGTTAAGCAACAAATTAATCTTGATTTTCCCCCGGAGTTACTAGGAAGCATAGATGTAGAGTGTCAATTGCAGAACATGAATCGTCAGGATTGGATCAAGATGGTTTGCGTTGAAAAACTCCGTGCAATTCAATCTAGCAGAATAGCCAATAGTGTTTAGTGGGGTCAAAGTATCCTACGCTACAATTTAATAAATATTTAGGGCTTGCTGAATAAATCTAAAAACCTTGTTGGGTAAGACTTTTAGACTTTTTTCCCTCAAAAAGTGCCTACCATTGGAGTGATCGGGGGGAAATTGAGGTACTTTTTCCCTGAAAATTAGGTAATTGACCCCCTCAAAATGGTTAAAACCCTACACCCCACACCCCACACCCCACACCCTACCCCCAGGAAAAACTTTTTGCCGCAAACCCTAGATAATCAGTCTTTAAGAACTGGATTTGGTGTAATAGCAAATCTGTTTTTAATACCATGATTAACTCCCAATCCAACTTTAAAAACCCAGTTGGGTATTGTTCCACAACTTCCCACTATCCTGTACCTTTTAAACAGGATTTAGTCTTAGGTTGATTTTGCCAGGGCCAGCCAATGGAGGTGAAAGATTGCTTGATAGATGGGATTATGGACCCGCAGCCGGCCTTCGTCTTTGATCACTAACCCCGATAAAAGTAACTCTTTCTCTGGAGGGCTATCCTCGGCAATCACCTCTTTTTCCTTTAAAATCCGTTCATAGAGTCTCAGGAGCAACTGGGAGCGATGACTGTTGAGAAGCCGATCGCGAATAGTCCGCAGATGTTCCGGTTCATCCTGAGCTTCCCAATTGTCAATGATCTTCTTCTGTACCAAGTCCTCAATCCAGAGGGACTCACCATTGGGGGGAATCGGTGCGGCAGCGGTGCGAATTAACTGACAGAGTTTTTGGGTCAGAAAAGGTTGACCGTTTGTCCAAGCAAAGACTTCTTTTAAGACAGTTTGCGGGTTACTAACTTTCTCGGCCAATCCGCGCAGTAAAGGCTGGGCTTCGTGTTCCTTAAAACCCTCCAATTGAATCGAATGACCGATATTAAAAGGAGTGATTTGGTGGTCGGTAATTAAATCGGAGGGGGTGACAACACCGAAGAAAGCGAAGGTCAAACGCCGATAGAGCGGGTTAAAACCACGCTGGTTATAGCAGGAACGAATCAGGGCAAAAAAGTCATTAACCGTGAAATTTAAGCCCAAAACGCTATCAATTTCATCGATAAAAATCGCGATCGGTTTCGGGGGAGAACCGTCCACTATCCCCACTTCCAGCAATAACACTTCTTCGATAAATTCGCCCAAGCGCTGTACTGCCGAGACATCTTCCCGTTCTTGCCACCAAGCTTTGAGATTGACCCTTTTGAGCAGGCCAAAACGTCGCCCTAACTCGAAGGCTATCCCCTTGTACCATTGGTCGGGAGTGACATTTTCGCTGCCGATGCGGGTTAAATCAATGGGAGCGCAACAGACCCCCTCGTGTTGGAGGTGATCGATCATGCGTACCATTAAACTAGACTTGCCCATTTGACGGGGATTGAGGACATAGCAAAAATCGCCGCGTTTGAGGGCTTTATAGAGATAACGGTCGGCGGCGCGGACCACGTAGGTGGGGGCATCCATGGGTAAACTGCCCCCCACTTGGTAGTCAAAGGTGCTAGATTCTTCGCTACTTCTGAGCAGTTCATTTTCAAACAGTAATTCTGCTTGGGTGGCCTTGAGAATTTCTAGGGTTTGGCTGAGTTCTAGGGTGCGCTCCTGCACTTTCTGTTCTAGGGTGCGGCTATACTCGGCTAATTCTTCGGTAAAGCGAATCCGTTCCGCTTCCGCCTGTTTTCGTTCGGTAATATCGGTAAAAGCGGTGATCGCATAGATAATTTCTCCTTTTTCGTCAAAAACGGGCGTGGCATACACTTCTAGGGGAATAATCTTCTCTCCTTGGTGAATTTCTAGATCATCCATCGTGTTTTTTTCCCCCCTTAAAGCTCGGACAATCGGATGGTATTCTGTGGGATACAATCGATCGGTTCCAGCTTGATATAACTGATAGGTTTCCCCCAACTCATTAGCCGTGGTGATATTAACTATCTCTTTTCCTAAAATCTCTTGGGCAGTTTGATTGGCATAATAGGGTTGACTACCAGCATCGAGGACGAATACCCCCACCGGCATCGCTTCTAAAAATTGCGCTAGTTGTCTCTGTTTGGCTTTGATTTCGGCGTAGAGTTTGGCGTTAGTAATTGCGATCGCCGCTTGGCTGGAGAGCAGTTGCAGCACTTCCAATCTTTCTTGGGTAAAAGCCCCGACGGTGAGATTATTTTCTAGATAGACAATTCCCCGCAGTTGTCCTTGGTCGAGGAGGGGCGAACAGAGCAGGGATTTGGTTTGATGGGTTTTAATATAGGAATCATTGCTAAAATTGCCCTCATGGGCAGCATCGTCATTAAGAACGGTTTGACCGCTCCGGGCTACATAGTTAATAATCGAGACGGGAAGATGTTCTTCGATGGCATTAGATTTAAAGACTGTCACCCCATCTTCCTGCACCGAACCGGAGGCTTCGATCAATAGTTGTCCGCCACTTTCTAGGATAAGATAACCCAGCTGCGCCCCGGCATTTTCGATGAGAATTTTCATCAGGGTGGCGAGTAATTTATCTAAAACTATCTCGCTAGAAATGGCTTGGGAGGCTTTCATAATCGTGGCTAAATCTAACAGTTCTCCCGCATGACTAACTGAATTTTTTCTGGTGGTAGTTTTCCTAGTTTCGGTCAGGGAATTGGAACCATAATTATTGACCATTAACTGAGAATAACGGCTTTCTATCTCTTTGACTTTAGCTGTTGCTCCCCAAAGAGAATAGAGATAATAAGCTTCATTGATGTAGGTTTTGGCAATTTTTACTTTACCCCAATCTAGATAGAATTTCGCCGCTAGTTCGTTAGCTAGTGCTTCTTCATTAATGTATTCATTTTCCTTGGCTTTAGCGATGGCTAGTTCGTAGTTTTCTATGGCTTCTAGATAGGATTGCTGCACCCGGTCTTTTTCCGCTTGCACTAAATAAAATTTATGGAGATAGTTAGAGGGTGCTTGATTAGCCCATTCCTGTTGCTTTTTCTGATTATTCGTCACCCGTTCTAATATTTGCTTTTGTTGGTCATTGTCCAGATGACTATAAATAGCTAAATGGGCGAGGGAATCATAGAAATTATGCAGAGAAATCAAGAAAGTGGCGGTGGCTCCCCCCAGATATTTTTCGGCTTGTTTAGCGTTTTCAATGGCTTGTTCGTACTGTCCAAATAAATAACAAAGGTATAATTTATTAACAAATAAAGCACAGAGTCCGTAGAGATCATTAGCCTCTAGATGATACGGTAACATAAGAGTTTCTTGATAGTATTGTCCTTCTAAATTACCGGGATTTTCCGAGTGCCTCAGCAGATTTAAAACTGTTTGTCCGTAGATTTTTAGATAGTTGCGAGTATTTTCTTGTTTGAGCTTAACAAAAGCCAGATCATAATTAGCTATTTCCTGGGCTAATTCTGTTAATTCCTGTCCGATAAAGGCAGAATGAAAACAGTAAAGATAGGCGCAGGTTGTTCCGTAGTAGAGATCCCCAATGTCTAAACCAGTTTGATAGGAAGATTTTAACAAAGACAGGGAATTTTTAATTGGTTCTTTCCAGATACTAATAGTGGCGGAAAAGACGGCAATTATTTTCGGCATCAGGGCTTTGGCATGAAATTTATCGGCGATGTTTAAAGCCAGTTTTCCAAATTGATAACCCGTTTCCCAATCTTCTAAAATACCACAAAGAATTAAGCCATAATTGACATAAGTAAAAGCCGCTAGATAACTATTGCCGTATTCAATTGATAAGTTAACCTGTTTTGATACTAGGATGGGTAAGAGATGAGGGGCGGCAATAAAAACAGGAGGAAATATGGCAGTCGCCATCTTCATTATTGCTAATTTTTCTTCCTCATTTATCGGCGGTAAATTACTTAAATCCTCAATATTTTTACCCGCTAATTTTTGCCGAGTTTTAGTAAGTTCTTCGTGGATATATGATGATTGTAAGGATTCAGAAATCTCGAAATCGAAGCTTTTTAGGACGGATAAACCAATTTGTACCGCTTTTAGTTCTTGATTTTGGGTGTGATAAGCTTCGATAATGACTTCATAAACTTTTATTTTATCTAGGGTTGTTTTTGCCTGTTTTAATACGAGATTAGCCCAGCACTGCATCGGCTCAAAATCCCCAGTTAAATAGGCAATTTCCGTGGCTTCAGAATAAATATTTAAAGTCAGTTGATAGTTATTTTTCCAACTTGATTTTTTAAGAAGTTTTTGAGCAATTTTAATATATTTTAAGGCTTCGATTTGGGCATTGGCAGCTTTGGCTTTTTGGGCTGCTAGTAAATTCAAGTTAGCCACTAACTCTCGTTCTTTTTCCTCGCTAATTAGTTGATAACCAAGATTGAGATGATCGACTATTTTAAAAATCTTTTCCGATAATTCATTGGCAGCAGTATTCCGCCAAAGTAGGCGACCAATTTTTAGATGAATTAAAGATTTTTGGCTGTCTTCGATGAGAGCGTAAGCTCCTTGTTGAATGCGATCATGAGCAAATTTATATTCTTGAATCAGTAATTGTTCATCTAATTCTGAGAGGGGAATAATCAAACCAGCTTCGCTACTATAATTTAAAATTGGTAAAAGTTCTGAAGGTGATTTTTCAGAGATTATTGCCAGACTATATAAATTAAACTCTGCTCCAAGGCAGGCCGCTAAACTTAAAACCTCCTGGGTTTCGGGGGGCAATTTCTGCATTTTGCCCATCATAAATTGAATCAGATTATCGGTACTGCCAATCCTTTGAATTTGACCGAGATGCCATTGCCAATAGCCCCTATTATTGTCGATGTTAGTGGTTGTTTCCTGCCCGGGTTGGAAAAATAGCAAATTTTCCCAGTAGATAGTTTTGAGAAATTCATTGACAAAAAAAGGATTACCGTGGGTTTTTTGCCAGACTAAAGCGGCCAAAGATTGCACATATTCTGGTGAATGATTTAATGTCTCGGCAATTAACTGATTGACCTGTTCAAGTCCCAGAGGTTTTAAAATAACTTGATTGATAATTATGCCCCCCTGCTCTAATTTATCGAGAGTAGCGGTTAGGGGATGGGTGGAATTAATTTCATTACTGCGATAGGAGCCAATTAAAAATAAATAGTCGATATCGCCATCGAGCATAATTAATTCTATCAACTGAAGACTAGCTAAGTCTGCCCATTGCAAATCATCGAGAAAGATGACTAAGGGATGTTCCGGGGAACAAAAGACCCGAATAAAATTTTTAAAGACTAAATTAAAGCGATTTTGAGTAGCGATCGCTCCTAATTGTAACACCTCTGGTTGCGGACCGATAATTAATTCTAGTTCAGGAATCACATCAATAATAACCCGTGCATTCGTCCCCAAAGACTTTAGGAGTTTTTGTCGCCATAGTTCCAGTTGTGGTTGACTTTCCCCCAAAAGTTGCTTGACCAGATGAGTCAAAGCGCTAACCACAGCAGCGTAGGGAGTGTTGCGCTGAAACTGGTCAAATTTACCAGAGATAAAAAAGCCGCGTTTTTCAGTAATTGGCTGATAAATTTCCCCAACCAAGGTGGTTTTACCTATACCAGAATAACCCGTAACTAGCATCAGTTCGGTGTGAGAGGAGTTTTTATCCGCCGTGGCTACCCGTTGAAAAGCAGCGAGGAGAGTGGCGATTGCTGCCTCCCTGCCGTAGAGTTTCTGGGGAATTTGGAACTGATTGGCTAGATCTTGCCTAGCGATGACAAAATCCTCAATTTTACCCGTTTTTTCTAGTTGTCTTAAACATTCTCCTAAATCTGCCCGAATACCATAGGCACTTTGGTATCGTTCCTCGGGGGTTTTAGCCATCAGTTTCCTGATGATTGCCTCCACCACCGGGGGAATTTTCTCCCTGACGAGACTATTAATCTCCAAAGGTTGTTTAGCCAGATGACAGTGAACTAATTCCAAAGCATCTTTAGCTGGAAAAGGTAATTGTCCGGTGAGCAGTTCGTAGAAGCTAACGCCCAAGGAATAAAAATCCGTGCGGTAATCGAGACTGCGATTCATCCGTCCGGTTTGTTCGGGAGAAATATAGGCTAAAGTCCCCTCCAGGACGTTGGGATTTTTTAGCCCCGGATTTTCCCGCCGCAGGACGCTGGCAATGCCAAAATCGATGATTTTAATTTGTCCGGTTTCGGGGTTAAGAACTATATTGGCCGGATTAATATCTTTGTGAATAACCTTGGCGTTGTGAATTTTCTCTAAATTAGCCACTATTCGGGGTGCAAGGCTTAAAAAGTCCCTTAAGGCCAGGGTTTTGCCCTCTAGCCATTTTTTTAAGGATATGCCCCCGAAATCTTCCAAAATAATCACGGGAGTTCTGCGGTAGGTTTCTAAACCATAGGCTTTAATCGCCCCCTCGAAGTTCAGGCCGCAGATGGTTTTATACTCCTGTTTGTAGTGGGTTAGTTCTTGGGCGGTGGGATATTCTTGCTTGAGGATTTTGAGGATAACGGGTTGATTATCGGCGGTGCGAATGGCCCGATAGACTTCTGAGTTAACACTTTCGTAGATTTGGGCAAGAATGTCGTATCCGTTGAGAAGAATCATCGAAAAATTGGGTTTGAAACCCCGTCCTTTTAGGACGGCTTGGCATTTAAGATGTTTCGCTATATGCTAGAGATACAGCGAAACAATCTTAACTATGTACGCCACTCAAAAGAACCAACTTAGACAACTTAATCAGCAGGAATTTAATGCCCTGACTGCTTTGTGTCGTTTGAGTAAGAATCTTTTTAATGTGGCGTTGTACGAATGTCGGCAATATTTCTTTGCTGAAAGAAAACGTTTGACCTAAGAATCTAACTACCATATTTGCAAATCTAATGAAAACTATCGGCTTTTGAATACCGATATTGCTCAGCAAACGATGAAGGTAGTAGATAGAAGTATGCGGTCTTTCTTGGGACTGCTTAAGGCAATTAGTATAGGGAGATGTGACCAAAGACCACAACTGCCCCAATACTTGTCTAAAGAGGGATATTTCCCTTTGATTATTCCTCGAATTAAACTCAAAGATGGAATGTTGGCAATTCCCATGTCTAGAGAGTTTAAAAAAGAATATGGCGAAGTTAAAATCCAACTCCCAGAAAGACTGAAAGACAAGAATATTAAGGAGGTACGAATACATCCCAAATACTCGGCTCGATGGTTTGAAATCGAGTACATTTATGAGGATGAAGCAATAGAAACATCTGTGGACTCCGAAAAAGCAATAGCTATTGACTTGGGGGTTGATAACTTGGCAGCTTGTTTTGACACTGAGGGGCATCAATTTTTGATTGATGGAAAAAGACTTAAAAGCATTAATCAGTGGTACAACAAGCGTAATGCTGAACTTCAATCTGCCAAAGATAAGCAAGGCATTAAAGAGTTGACTAATCAACAAGCACAGCTTAATCAATGGCGTAATGATTCTATTCGAGATTATTTGAATAAATCCGCTCGAATAATAATTAACCATTGCTTGAACCATCAAATAGGCAAGTTGGTAGTTGGGTATAATCCAAGTATTAAACAAGAGATTAATATTGGACGTTCCAACAATCAAAACTTTGTTCAGATACCTTTTTGGCAACTTAGACAAAAGCTCAAAGCTTTGTGTTCTCGATACGGAATTGAGTATTGTGAACAAGAGGAGTCTTATTCGTCTAAAGCTAGTTTTTACGGTCAAGATGAGATTCCTATTTACAATGCCGATAACCCCATCAAACAGAATTTTTCTGGTAGAAGGGTTAAGCGGGGATTGTATCAAACAAAGAACAGACATCTTGTTTCAGCCGATATTAATGGTAGTGCCAATATTTTGGTTAAAAGTAAGCACAGACTCAATTTTGAGCGAGTGTCTAGCGGGTTTTTGGCTAACCCTTTAAGGATTTACGTCTCTTAAGAATCCCCGCCAGGCGCGGGAGTGTCAATTTTTTGCTTGGCGATTGTAAATGGCTGCGGGTCTCCCCAAGAAAAATTCTACGGGAACCAAGACAAGACTCCGCAAGGCCGAAAGAACTCGATTTACCTGTGAGACGGAAGGACGGGGAGAAGGCAGCACTTGCTCGAAATACTCGGAATGCAAGGTAAAACCAAAGTGAACATCTTCCGGCAAACTCAGTTTAGCAATCGGTCCGTCCTTGAGATTGTCAGGGTTAAATAACCAAGCTTCTAATACTCTGGTCGGGGTTAAAACCGTCGTAAATAGATAGCCCTGTTCTTGGGGAATAAACTGAATGCTATCTAAAATATAGCCATCGGGACAAACATAAAAATCCAGTAGTTCCCGACCTAAATGTGATACATGAGTATCACTGGCATTTTTTTCTTGTCTAATCTGTTCAGTTAACTGATTCCAATCCTTATCGAGGGGAACCTTGGCTAATACCGAGGGCAAGTCATGACTGGGAAGTTCGGCATCGCTGAGGATGCGATTACTTTGGTCGCGAAAATCCATATACTGACGACGACAGATTAATTCGCGCACATAACCGGAATAAACCTGATAAATGGCGCTGTATCCCTGTTCCAATTCCCGTGGGTCGGCGGTGTAGAGACAGGTAAAGAACCAACCCGGATGGATGAAAGCTTGTTCGCTTATCACCCTGGCATCCTCGATAACCACTTTGCGTAGCACTCCGGGGTCAAAGGGAAACATCCAGGGAATGCCGTGGTATTCGGGGGGATAACTCTGACCAGTAAAATGTTGGATATCGTCTTTTTCGATCGCTTCGGTTAAACTAATAGTGGCGTTTTGGATGGCCACCAGCTGAATTTGACCGTTGATACTATGGTAATTACAAAGGAAGTGATAACTGTCGCCATTGAAGGTAATTAATTGCGAGGGAACGGTGGTTTCTTCTTCCTTGAGGTCTTGACGTTTAACCAGATAAATTTGAGTTTTCGGATAGGTTTCTTCTGGCTTGATTCTGATACCTAATAGTTTGGCTACTCCCATCTGAAAAGGCATATCGGGAATCATGATATAATCTTCGGTGACGATAACCGAATGGGGACTACCATCAAGGATAGTTCCCTGTAGTTTCCAAGGTTTAAGTTGTTTTTGTTGATCCCAAAGAACAATATACACCGAGTTATCTAAATCTTTTAACATACCTCCCGATACAATTTTTAGCTTTAATTCACAGGTGATAAATTCTTGGGTTTTTTTGTCGTAGAAGGGATGAGCGGTATTTTCTAGGACGGGGAAAAAAGACAAAGGCACGGAAACAAGATGTTGGTCAAAATAACCAATCGGGGTGATAGTATCAAGGGAAACGGGATCTACTTCCCAGTAACGTCCCGCATCGGCGGTGAGAATTAATCTGGTTTCTTCTAGTTGTTCATCTTCGGCAACTTTTTCTAGTTTAACCATAGCAGTATTCGCTATTTCCGAAGAACCCAAAATGCTGATCACGGCGGGAAAATTGGCTTTAATAATATTAAATATCGGTAAAATTTTTCGCCAAAAACTATCCCAAGTTTTCAGTTTTTTACTGTAAACGTTAACTTGATTATTTTTCCCTTGCAAGTCCCATCTAATAATTACACCTTCGCCAGAGAACAAATGACGGTCATTTTTTCTATGAAAAGGACAGACGATAAAAACGTATCCCGAAAGATTCTCCGGCCAATGTCCCTCGGTAATTGTGGCGACCGCTTTATATAAATTGTTCTCATCCGGTTGACCGAGTTGCGAGCGACTAAAGTTACTAATGTTGACAGTATTTTGGACAGTATCTTTGATTGACATATTCATAGGATTCTCCCTTATCAGTTATCAGATGTGAGTTATCAGTTATCAGATGTGAGTTATCAGTTATCAGTTAAGTGGGTGGGTGGAATTAAATATAAGATGAACGTAGGTTGGGTTGAAGCATGAAACCCAACGTCCGATCATGTTACGAAGTGCGCTAACCCATCCTAAAAATAATTGTGCCTCCCTACTTATCAGTTATCAGATGCGAGTTACAGCGTTTCTCATCAAGATGAAGTATGACTGGATTTGGCATCATCCCCAGACGACCGACTAATGTTGACCGTTCCTCAGTTTCGGCGTTCCCCAAAACCAGAGAATTTGCACCTCACTATTAGGATAACTGCTATATCAGTTCACTGATAACTGTTTACTGTTTACTGATAACTGATAGAGGATTTCACCTCTAAAAAATAGCGTCGATACAATTCATAGCCGGGTACTACTTTATCTCCTGATTGTTTGAGTAGTCCCATACTGCTGAGTTTGTAAGCGAGAATTGGGTCTAATTGTACGGGTTCCACCGCGCTCATCACTCTATCGAGGGCTTTCGCTAGTTCAGGCTGTTGTTCTAATACCGCCCAATGGCGTCGCAGGTGATGGGCATAAATCCCCGTGACGGAGGTGGCACTGGTTAGTATTTGCGTCATAGTTATTTCCTCCCGACTGAGATAGTAGAGGGCGGTTTGTACCAAAGCTGGGTGTCCTCCTACTAGCTCCATCAATTGTTTGACTTTTTCCTGATTTTCCCAGGTGAGTTGATAACGTTGGGCTAATTGCAATACCTCCTCAAGACTAAAATGACTTAGCTGTGCGGGGAATCCCACGTTAAAGGGGGATTGATTGAGTTGCAGGGGGACGTAAATTTCTGTGGAATGGACGACGATAAGACGGAGTTTTTGCCAGATAGGTAGGGTTTTGGCTTCTTCGTACCAAGAACGCAGCAGCGGTAAAAAATCCTTGGCCACTTGGGGATGTTCAAAAATCTGATTGAGTTCATCGAGGGCGAGGACAATGGGGGCGGTAATCGATTCCAGGAGATAGTCTTGAATGTAAACCGTACAGCTAATCTTGCTGCCTAAATCCTCATCCCAATACTCATCTAATTGTGGTTTTAACTGTAGTTGACGGGCAGCATTGGCACACAACCAGCGCAAAAATTGGTTTAAATCACCTAAAATCGCTTGGTCTACCTGTTCTAAGTTCAAACTCACCGTGCGGTAGCCTTGCTGTTTAGCAAAATCGAGCATTCTCAAAAGTAGGGAAGTTTTGCCCATTTCTTTCGGGGCTTTTATCCGCACTAAAGCCCCCGGTTTCTTGATTTCCTGCCTTATCTGTTCTTCCAGGGGAAGACGTTCTAAATAAAATGGGGAACCAAGGGGAACTGCCCCATTGGGATAGGGGGGTAATATGTCCAATTTTTCGCTCTTGGATGCAGAATTAACCGGAATTTTGTCTTGAGGGGGTGCTGTTAGCTGAAAATTCAGGGCGGCGATTTCTTGCCAGTCGAGGCATAATCGACGACAAATTTGGGCAAAAGTGGCTTGTTCTACTGGTTTCCCCGTCAGGAAGTTGCTGACAATAGCCAGACTAAATTCAGCTTCTTTAGCTAAGGATCGTTGACTGCTAAAGCCCTGCTTTCTCACGGCTAATTTGACTTGATTGAGGCAATGTTGTTGTACTCTTAGATGGCTCGATAGGGAATCTCTCATAAGAATTGGGGAATTGGGGAATTGGGAAGAATAAATAAAAATAAATCTCCTTAATACTGAATCCTAACCCAATGGTAGATGTTGGATTTTGCAGGAGTTCTATTTTTTGTCAAAGATAAGCAAAAATTATCTATTGACTCCACAAGCTTGAGAATATTTAAATTAACATTCC
>NZ_SFBY01000286.1:0-3641 GCF_007095505.1 Microcystis sp. M_QC_C_20170808_M3Col | reverse complement strand
AGAAAGGTTTTCAGTGGAGACATTGAGAATCTAAGCTGTCTCGTTGAACAAGGAATTTCCGATAGTGATAGGTCAAGAATCCCCCGTCACAGCGTAGCTTGACGGTGGGAGTATGTCAAATTTGACAAAATCTTCTGGCTCGATCGAATTGTGGTTCTTGCCAAGAAAAAGCAAAATGACTGATACTATCTATGGTGGGAAAGGCTATGCGAATCGCTTCCATTTGCACTTCTAAGGAGGGACGATTGTTATAGGGTTGCCCCCATAAACCCGCCAAAGCTGGGATAACAGGAGTTTGATTTCCCCTGCTTGCCACTACTCTTTTGATCTGATTAACTACACAGGTAGTATCGTTACAATTAGCGTAGGACATGGGATGCCATTCTAGGGAAGCGGGAAAACTATCCCAAGCTTGTAAACGGGAATCAAAACCTTGATTACCCACAAGACGATTCCCATCAGGAAAAAACACTGCCCCGGCGGGAATTCCCTGACGTTCCACTAGGGCGGAAAAATAACTAATATAATCAATTACACCCTGGGCAGCATGGGCAACCGCTAGGAACCAAAGTTCTAATTTGAGGCGATCAAAACGACTTTTAACTGATTGTTTCATCTCCTCTTCTAAGGGGATTCTACCCTGCCAAAGAGGGGCGGTTTCTTGGGGATAAAGGCGATCGGCTTCGACGATATCATGGGGGGAAATTTGACCACGAGTCAGATAGAGATCGATTAAAAATTTGCCCTTATTATTCAATCCTCGATTAATTAAAGCTTGTCGGGATGCCGGACTAAAAATCCATAAATCTTGGACATCATCGGCAACGGAATCGACTCCTGTTCCTCTGGGATAGCGAATATAATCAAATAAAACTCCATCGGGACGACGTTGTAAAATGGCTTCTAGGAGAATTAAATAATCCTGTCGCGCTTGATTACTGTAGGGATCGACAAAAGTTTGGGATCGATCATCGACAAAAGAGGTGCTATCCTGTCCTTTACCATTGCGTGCTAACACCTCCTGTCGCTCGGGTTTTAAGCTATAAGCATAGCCAAAATTGAGGCTAAATAACCAAGCATAAACCTTTAAACCGCGTTTATGTCCCTGTTCGATCGCCTGTGCTAATAAATCCACATTTCCCGCACCCGGATTTTTAATCACGCTATCCCAAACGGTGGGATTATTGTTAGGAGGTAATAAGACTTGACCATCGGCAAAAACTTCCAGATAAACTGTATTATAACCTTTGGCCACGATGCGATCGAGGATACTTTCTATCGATCCGGGACGGGTATCACAGGAGTAGAGACGTAACCAGATCGCCTGTTCTTGTAACCAGTGTCGGGAACGACAAAAGCGCAATTGTTCAGCATATTTCTGCAATAAAATGTTATATTCTTGGGGGGAAGTTTGACGCAGATTTTCTTGTTGTTTGATTTCCGATTCGGACAGTTGACAGTTATTATTGACCGCGAGGCTAGGGTTAATCCCTAGAGGACTACTCCAGAGGATTATAGCGAGGAAACAGGATAGTGATCGCAGATAATTGACTTTCTTTAACATAGTTGTTCACGGCAAAAGTAGCAAAGGAGAAATTTTCTTAGTTTGCTATTTTTTTAGAGCAGTTATCTTAATGGTGAGGTATAAGGTTTTCGGGTTGGGGATAGGAGAGACAGGAGACGATTCCCAGTCAGATTATACTTCACCTTTATCGAAAATTTGGGTTGAAAACCCCGGCAAAATTTTGCCACCAACCAACCCAATCAACCGATCAGATGTTTCGATTCAACTAATTTCTAAGCGCCAGTAGAGAGTTTCTTCAGGCGAGAAGCTAACCCCGTCAAATCTCCTTCCTTTGCAAGGGAAGATAGGAAGATGGAAAATTAGTTAGGGTTTGCGGCAAAAAGTTTTTCGTGGGGGTAGGGTGTGGGGTGTGGGGTGTAGGGTGTAGGGTTTTACCCGTTTTCAGAGGGTCAATTACCTAATTTTCGGGGAAAAAGTCCCTGAATTTTCCCCCCGACCACTCCAAGGGTTGGCACTTTTTGAGGTAAAAAAAGTCTAAAAGTCTTACCCAACAAGGTTTTTAGATTTATTCAGCAAACCCTAGTTAACCTTTTGGCAATTGCTAGATGACTAAAAATAAAAAAGTGCTGATTTTAGGGGGAACGGGGGAAGCGGCGGCATTAGCGGCTAAAATTGCGGCAATTCCGGGTATAGATGCCATCGCTTCTTTGGCCGGTCGCACGAGAGAACCGATTACTCTCACAACTCCTTCTCGCAGGGGGGGGTTTGGTGGTGCCACTGGGTTAGCCAATTATCTGCGTCAAGAACGCATTGATTGTTTAATTGATGCCACCCATCCCTTTGCCGCACAAATTTCCTTTAATGCCGCTCAAGCCGCCTCGGATTGTGGTATTCCTCGATTAATCTTAAGTCGTCCAGCTTGGGAAAAAGTATCTGGAGATAATTGGATTGAAGTAGAAAACAATCAAGCAGCGGCGAATATTTTACCGGGGTTAGCGCTGCGGATATTTCTCACTATTGGTCGGCAAGAACTGGCAAGTTATGCACATTTAAAAAATATCTGGTTTTTGATGCGGATGATCGACCCACCGGCAGCGGATGCGATCGTACCGGTTGGAAAATTATTGTTGGCACGGGGGCCTTTTTCCTTACAGTCAGAGCGCTCTCTTTTACAAGAATATAAGATTGAGGCGATCGTGAGTAAAAATAGCGGCGGTGATGCCACTTACGCCAAAATTATCGCCGCTAGAGAGTTGGGAATAATCGTGGTAATGATACAACGTCCACCTGTACCTGAAGGAGAAAAAGTGGCGGATGTTAAAAGTGTCCTGGCATGGTTAGAAAAAAGGTGGCTCTCTTGATTTTTCTGGAAAAATCATCAGTAAACCCTATCTAGGGTTTGCGGCAAAAAGTTATTGAAAAGTACAGGTCTCTTAATCAATGATTTCACTTAGCTACAAGCATAAGCTTTAATTGTTGATTAATTCTCAAGTTATAACGTATCGTAATCATTGACCGAGAAAAAGTGCTGTTTTCCCATTTCAGACATAAAAAAGCCCAAAAAACCTGCCTCAACAGGTTAGAAAGATTCATGACTAAAAAAGTAATAGCAATCGCTGAAAAGGAAGTATGAGGAAGTTTAGCCATCACTTTACCTAGGGTTTGCGGCAAAAAGTTTTTCTTGGGGGTAGGGTGTGGGGTGTGGGGTGTAGGGTTTTACCGATTTTCAGGTGGTCAACTACCTAATTTTCAAGGAAAAAGTCCCTGAATTTTCCCCCTGATCACTCCCAGTCAGGTACTTTTTGATTGACAAAAAGTCTAAAAGTTTTACCCAACAAGGTTTTTAGATTTATTCAGCAGACCCTACCTAAACTAAATCTTCTTTTCCCTTGTCCAAATTTGCCCTCTATACAATTCCGAATCCTCTCATCATCAGTAGCTTGTTTCTTTTGTTCTTTACTAACATTTTTGGCTGGTCTTCCTAATGGGGGACCACTGATTCTGATTCCCCTTTCTTTACACCAAGCTCGGTTTTCTCTGGTTCGATAAATTTTGTCCACATGAACTGATTCTGGATAGTATCCTGTCTAGTCATAATAAGCTTCTATTTGTGCTT
>NZ_SFBY01000285.1:0-18310 GCF_007095505.1 Microcystis sp. M_QC_C_20170808_M3Col | reverse complement strand
TTCGAGGTTTTCTCTTTGTTCCCCTGTTAGATTGACTTTATCTCGCCGACCTCTTCCCATTAAAATGTCCTCTGCTTGTTCGAGCTATTGCCCTATTTTAGCTGAAACAGTCCACTAGTATATTGTAATCTCCATTGTAAGGCATTAGAAATAGTTAAAAAACCTTGCCCTGGGGAATGAACAAGAATTTCATCAGCTATATTGGCTGCTTCCATTTCATCAACAGGTAAGTTTTTATCTAATATAAAAGCGATTAAATCATCTTTGTTTCCCTGATTGTTTAAGATATTGCGGATACCACGAGTCATCGGTCAATCGGCTGTTCTTTCGGCACTGACAAAAATTGTCCTGATAATTTTTAAACTGGCAGTACGATTTAGGGTATCATCTAACTTTTGATAAACAAAAATAATTAAGGAATATCCCAAGCCAAAAATTTTTTGTCTTGCGGATTTAAAAGGACAAGATGATTGAGGTTGTTTGATGCTTGTTACTTTGATATCTACTAACAAATCAGGAAAATCAATCCCACTGGCTGAATTACCGTCAAGAAAATTATATTTTTCTTTGAGATATAGTTTAAACTTTTGTTCTAAGTAAGTTCCGATCGCTTTACCATCTGTAACACCGTAGAGTGAAGATTCTTGATGTTGAGATTCCAAAGCTGAGAAGACAGCTGCCTCCTCACATAACAATTCTTGGTTCAATCTTGCCATAGATAATGCAGGGTTTAAATCAACTCTAGCAGAAAAATTTCCGTAGTTGATCCCGAACCCTTTTGGGATAACCCGATAGAAAAGTTTATGCTAGGCTAGATTTAACCAGACTAAACCAAGAGAGCCTATTTATTTTTGACTGCAAGCAAAAATTTCTTCAAACCAATTAATAGCCCGATTTGCTAAAGCTTCCAGGGAATATTTTTGCTCGACTACTGCACGACAAAAAGATCGATCGATCCGGTCTAAATTTTTAATGCCTGTAACTAATCCCTCGATACTATCGGGTTCAACTAAAAAACCAGTTTTTCCATCTTCAATAATTTCTACTGGACCACCACGACGATAGGCAACTACGGGAACACCACAGGCTAAAGCTTCAATAGCCACGTTACCAAAAGCCTCAACCCAGCGCGGGGTCATCAACAGGCCAAAACAGTCGCCTAGCTCTTTTTGTAGGCTCTCGGTGGGCAAAAACCCGCGATAATCCACTAAATCGAAACTATAGGTATCCTGTAAATTTTGCCAGTAGAGAGGATCGGAAATATGACCGAAAACCCGTAAAGGTACACCTAACCGTTGACAAGCGGCGATCGCATCCTCTAAAGCTTTTTCCGGGGCAATCCGTCCCACCCAGGCTAGACAGGGGGAGGAATCGGTCCGAAACTGATACAAAGATACGTCTAAACCATTAGCCAAACAGCGATAGGGGGGAGAGAGGGAGAAAGTTTCTGCTTGGGCGAGGGTGTGAAAAGCGAGTAAATGGGGAAAATTGCTGTCGGTTTTTTGAATAATATGATCCATCGCCAAAGAAACGGAAGCCATGCTGACTAAATGGGCGACGGGAGTGGCAAAAAAAGGAGTGAGATAAAAAGGGAGCCAATCGTAGGCAAAATTAATAATTAAATCGTACTGATTTTGTACCTGTTGGGCGTAGTGCCACATATTGGCCAAAACGGCATTTTCGGGCATTAAAATCGGGGCTTGCCGGCCCTGACTTTGGGCGGAAATCTGGGCATTTCCTGCTATAGTGATTAAGGGAATATCCTGCAAATGCGAGGCTTCTGGAGCCACTACCCGCACCGGATAGCCTTGCTTAGTCAGAGTGCGAGCGAGATTATAAAGAGTTAATTCTACGCCACCGCCGCCCCCCGAACCCAAAAATCCCACGGGGGTGGAGATAAATAACAGTTTTCGACTCAATTTTGCACCTCTGTGGGTGTGGTTTCAGTGAAGGAAGTATCCTGTACGTCATCATCTTCCGGTTCACCAGTGGTTTCTAGGGGAGCAATATCTAAACGGGGCGGTAATTGCAGATTTAACTGTCTGATTGCCCAGCGTGCTGTTTCTTGCACTTCTTCATCGGAATCATCGAGGGCATGACAAATTAATTGACTGATCTGAGACATGATATCGTAGAGTCTGGTTAAATCCCGGATAGCATTTTTCCGCACTTGGGGATTTTTATCCTGGAGAGAGATAGCCAAAGCTTGGTTCATCGGTCGCAGGGAGCGGGTACAGATTTGAGCGAGGGCTTCTAGGGTTAAACTGCGTTCGTAGGAATCCCCATCCACCATACTATCGACTAAAGGCTGCATTGCCCTAGAATCGGACATTTGTGCCAGTTTCCAAACCGCCCGTCTCCGGGTGCGGGGATCGTCATCGCGAAGACTTTCAATTAAACGCAGGATTAAGTCTACGTTCGGGATACGGGAGGTAGCTTGTACGGGCAAAGAAGGCTCGAAATCCTCTTCACCACTGCCATTAATGTCACTGCCGGTGTTGCTGTCCGTATCGAAGGAATTGCCATTGCCCCTAGAAAAGTTGTCGAGTGGGTTTTTAGGAGTGACGTAAGTTGTCTTTTTGCGGCGTTTTGAGGCTTTGCCCTTGGGACGATATTGAAAGAAAAGCGATAGTAAAGCTGCCAATAAAGCGATCGATAACAGAGCCGAGCCAGCAATTAACGGTATTGGTGAAGTCTCATTTCCGGCGGCTGCGTTGGCGGCCGTGGCGTTTTGACCTAGATACTTCTGCATATTAGCGATCGCATTTTGAGCAGATGTATCGTTCGGACGTTGTGCCAGAGCTTGTTGAAATTTTTCCAGGGCGAGTTGGTAATTTTTTTGGGCTGTGGCTTCGTAACCAGCTTTCATCAACTGATCGTAAGTGGCCACAGTCTGGGGTTGCTCTAACCTAGGGGGAGTTTGAGCGTTAGCCGTGGGTAAAGTCTGGAAATTATGACCCCAACTGCTCACACCGATAGCTAACAAAAATAGGAAATTGGGTTTGATCATAGAATTAATGTAACTGTTTAGGGGGGGGGTAAAAGTTATAATAGCCTAAAAGCCATAAATGAAAAGCACTGAACTCCAGAGATGGGTCATAGACTGCGATGATTGGGAAAAGCCCTCGGTGAGCGTGGGGCGAATAGTACGGCTCCTAGGAGCGAGGATAGAGTCCACTGTTTAGAGCTTAGGGATTATCTGTGAAAAACTGGCTTAATTAAGCTTGCACAGGCGTTTTGCGCCATGTTCGACCTTGAATAGTCGTGTGGAATTGCCAATTAGCTACGGTTTCTGGATAATCGCCCCGATAGTGACCGCCTCGGCTTTCTGCTCGTAATAAGGCACTTTCCAGAATTAAGTAGGCGATGTCTAGAAGATTTAACGTCTCGATCGCTATTCTTATTTCTAACTGCACCGAGGGACACAAAAATAATTGTTCTTTGTCGGGGAGAAGATTCTGGAGAAATTGGCCCATCTTTAAGGATTCTAACTGTTGTTTCCACTGCTGCACCCGTAGGATAGCAATTTCTAACTCATTTTGAAATCGGCAAATTCCCGCATTTTCCCACATTAAAATCGGTAATTCTCTCCGTACTTTTTGCCAGTCTTCCTGTTCTTGCTGCCAGTTTTCCGCAATTTCTAAGGGTTTTTCTGGTCTTTCCCCAGGAAAGTTTTCTGGCTCTAGACCTATTGCAACTAAATTTGCCGCAAAGACAATACATTCCAAGAGAGAATTACTGGCTAAACGATTGGCTCCATGAACACCTGTACTAGCCGCTTCGCCGATCGCATACAAACCGGATAGAGAAGTGCGGGCGTTTAAATCTGTGGCCACTCCTCCCATCCAATAGTGAGCGGCGGGGGCGACCGGAATCACATCCTCAAGCACATTAATGCCCCATTTTTGACAGATGCGGATAATATTGGGGAAACGATAACGCAGACGCTCCGGTTCGATTGGTCTTAAATCTAGATATACTTTGGCATGGGCGGGATCGTCGGAGGTTTTCTGCAAATGGCTAAAAATCGCCCGACTCACCACATCCCGGGGGGCCAATTCTCCGGCCGGATGGTAATCGAAGGCAAAACGCCGCCCCCGGGCATCAATTAAATGCGCTCCTTCCCCGCGCACCGCTTCACTAATTAAAAACCGCGGTGCCCCCGGCACAGTCAAAGCGGTGGGGTGAAACTGAAAAAATTCCGGGTCGCGAATCACTGCCCCCGCACGCCAAGCCAGGGCGACTCCATCCCCCGTGCTAACGGCGGGATTAGTGGTTTGGGCATAGACTTGACCGCCGCCTCCCGTAGCCAGAATGACTGCTTGCGCTCGCAGCCAACAGAGATGATCTTGATGGAGTAAACAAATACCTTGACAGCGTTGCCCTTCCGGGTCAAGCCAGAGTTTCAGCGCGATCGCTTGGGGAATAATGGTAATATTGGGGCGCTCGGTCACTTTTTCCATCAGGGTACTGACGATCGCTCTCCCCGTGCGATCGGCTGCGTGCAGCACCCTGGCCTGGGAGTGGGCAGCCTCAAGAGTGCGGGCTAAGTCGTCTCCAGAGCGATCAAAACTAACCCCCAACCGCAGCAAATCAGCGATCGCTTGGGGGGCTTTCTCGACTAAAAACTGCACGGCATTGCGATCGCATAAGCCCGCTCCAGCTTTCAGGGTATCTTCTAAATGGAAAACGGGGGAATCCTGCGGGGACGTGGCCGCCGCAATTCCTCCCTGCGCCCAATCACTAGCCCCAGTTTTTAAATCTTCTTTGGTAATTAAACCCACCTTTAAGTTAGGGGGTAAACACAGCGCGGCATACAATCCCGCCGCTCCCGATCCCACCACTAAAACATCTTGATAACTCGGCAGTTGCGAGGAAACGACCATTGAGGGGTTAATTGATAAATTCTATTTATTCTAGCATTTCATTTCTCTATAGCTCTGGCAAAAATCGCTAGTCTTTCCTTAGATCAGCATGGCAGATTCTTTCTTTTGCCTCTTGCCTGTTGCCCCTTGCCTTCAGAAACTGACCACTGAAAAAGGTGAGCGATCGCTCACCTTGTAATTTTTTTAAAACCGTAATTAACTGGATTTAGTAAACTCCGGGGTTAAAACGGTCATCACCCTCGATAAATTCTTTAGAAGGCTCAGTAACAGTAAATTTCTCCAGATTAGCCTGTAAACGCTCTTTTTGAGTGGCCGAGAGTCCGGGGATATTGAGGACATCTTCCACTTCTTGGTAGGGGGCGTTTTTGATGATTTTACCAGCTAAATTGGGATAGAACCCTCTCAAGTCCCGGAAATCGCGAATATCACTGTTATTGAGGTCGATTTTCGCCCCAAATTCTGTAGTTAGTTTGGCATCAGCCGCATTTAAGACCGCCACAGGAAGAGAGGGAAAGGCGATCGAGGTGAGATTGAGAGCTTGAGCGGGAACTTTGCCCCAAAAACTCCCGATAATCAAGGCAATTACCGCCAGCAGACGAACAAGATTCTTCATTGCAGTTGTGGTCTCCTAAAACCAAGGCAAATTAACACTCAGGACAAGAAGTTAAGCCGTCAGCTTTCCGACTAGGCATAGGGTGGGGAATTGGGATTTGCCACCGCAGCCTAGCTATTAGCTGAACGCTGATAGCTAGTTAAAAAAGTTATATCATGCCATTAGACCAGATCTTGACACTCTCCGCACTTTTAGGGCGGAGATTCTTGGGCTGAATCTTGCCTCTACTAGCAAAGCTAATTTTGGTCTTACAGTTTCATGTCTAGTCCGACTACACCTATAAGGCAAGCACTCTCAAAGACTACTCCCCAAGCGTAAATTTCTGTGTGTCCCACAGTATTTAATTGTTTTGCGTTCTGACAGTTTGGACTTAATTAAACACCATTGACTGTTAGAAATTTTGAGATGACGGAGTAGGACGTTTAACCTGTTTCCTCACGTTCTCACGGTCAGCAACCTGGGAACATTCTAGCACAAAGTCGCCCTAAAAGGACGGGGTTTTCAACCCAAATTTCCGATAACCCAGTTTGCCGTACTAGGGGAAGGGTTTTGGGGGTTGGGTGATGGGGAAGTGGGATAGGGGAAGTGGGGAGATCAGTGAACTGATAACTCAAATCTGATCACTGATCACTGATCACTGAAAAGGCTGATGGCTAATGGAATTATTACAAATCTCTAAAATTATCAATGAAGAACAGCACTCCTATGGCATCATAAACTGTTGCTTGTCTTGAAATATCTATAAGGAAGACACAATTATGGCTCTCCAATTGGGTGATATCGTTCCAGATTTTACACAAGATTCTAGTGAAGGTCTGATTTCTTTTCATCAGTGGGTAGGAGATAGCTGGGTAGTGCTGTTCTCGCACCCGGCTGATTACACCCCCGTTTGTACCACGGAATTAGGTACGGTGGCTAGTCTTAAGTCAGAATTTGAGCGACGTAATGTTAAAGTGATCGCTTTGAGTGTGGATAGTGCCGAATCCCATCGGGGTTGGATTAATGACATCAACGAAACTCAAAACACTACCGTTAACTATCCGATTATCGCCGATGGCGATCGCAAAGTGTCCGATCTCTACGGCATGATTCACCCCAATTCCCTCAATAATCTGACGGTACGTTCGGTGTTTATCATCGATCCCAACAAAAAATTACGTTTAACCATTACCTATCCTGCCAGCACGGGACGCAATTTTAACGAGATCCTGCGGGTGATTGACTCCCTGCAGCTCACCGATAACTATCAAGTGGCTACCCCCGCTAACTGGACCGACGGCGGCGATTGTGTGGTGGTTCCCTCTATTCCCACTGAAGAAGCTCGTAGCAAATTCCCCAAAGGAGTTGAAGAAATTAAACCCTATCTACGCATGACTCCCCAACCTAATAAGTAATTACTGATTCCTAATCAGTGAACCATATCCTTGAAAACTGACAATCCAAAAACCATAAAATCTTGAGCGAGGGTTAGCCATCCGTTACAACGGGTGGTAGGCCTGGCAACAGGGGATTTATCTCCCTCTATCATTTATCAGTTTAATTGTCAATATATTTTTTCATAGTTTCCCTAGATGTGTTAGCGGCAGCGCAGAAATAACTGGGAGTCCAGAACGCGCCACTTTCACAACTCAGGGGATTTTTTTCTTAAAAGCAATTTCTTGGCTGGGTTAAAGACAATTCATCGACATCTATCTTAACTATAAGTTAAATTAATATTTAACAAAAATCGGCTTAAGACTAAAAGAACAATGAACATTATGGCTCCAAATGCTTAGTAGTGGTTAGTTTAGCTAGATTGTAGATCGATGAAATTATCTAGAGATCGAGCAAGGATCGTCAAGAATTCTGGGTTATATCTATAAGTAAATTTTATTTTAAGTTTATTTAAGACTGTCATTACTAATGCAAGGCTGAGTCAGGGAGATTTTCCCGTAGTATCAAAAATGAAACTCGCTCGCATCGTTCAATCTGACGACAAGCGAGAGGCAATTGTAGAAACTGCCGCTTTCACTAGCATTTAACTAAGAGGAACAACCGATGGCAACTTATAAAGTCACCCTGAAAACACCCAAAGACCAGCATACAATTGATGTTCCCGATGATGAGTACATTCTCGATATAGCTGAAGAAGAAGGACTGGACTTACCTTATTCCTGCCGTGCGGGAGCTTGCTCCACCTGTGCAGGTAAACTTGAATCTGGTAGTGTCGATCAATCCGATCAATCCTTCTTAGATGACGATCAAATTGAAGCGGGTTATGTCCTCACCTGCGTCGCCTATCCTACCTCTGACTGTGTGATCATCACCCACCAAGAAGAAGAAGCTTTGCAGTAATCTTCAAGATTGTCAGAAAACCCCCGTTAAGTGCTATCTATGGTGCTTAACGGGAGTTATTTTATGGCTCAAAAATTTTTTCCCTAAACACTTGTGTGTTTTAGCTAAGGGTGCTATGATTGTTAATCGTGGAATTAATGGGTCGGTGCCCGAGTGGTTAATGGGGGCGGACTGTAAATCCGTTGGCTACGCCTACGCTGGTTCAAATCCGGCCCGGCCCACCACGATCAATGCCCGTGTAGCTCAGTGGTAGAGCACACCCTTGGTAAGGGTGAGGTCATGAGTTCAATCCTCATCACGGGCTTTCTCTAAAACCCTGTCCCCAAACCGGTTTTCTGCCTAATACTAGGCTTTTATTTTCCCTGCTCATTCTCAATAAACCTTTGAAGGATGAGATTGAGTAAGTCTTGAGCAGTATTGCGTTAACAAAAGTTCTCCCCTAGCCCAATTAGACATCGATCGCCTAAAATGGTCAAAATTAACTTATTTGTTGGCTCATGTCTCCCCTCGACAACATCGCTAAACTATCTCACCTCACCCGCAAAGATGTTCAGAAAAATTGGTTGATCGCTACAGCAGCGGGAAAACCAATTCAACCCGTCACCCTCAATGAAAAACAATACATTATTTGGCCGGCCGGCAGACAAATCCAATATCTAACTCAAAAAATTATTGTCCCCGAACATTTAGCCGGTTATCCTTTAGAGGGAATGGAACTGAGATTAATCTTAACTTGGTGGGCGGAAGATGTCAAAATTTATGTTAATAATCAATTTATCCAAGCAGGAGACCTCTTTGATTCTTCCACGCGCATTTTACTTTCTAACTCTGTCTCTACTGGTCAAGAAATTCTTGTTACTCTCCGTTTAGTCAGTCCCAATCATGATATTGGTGGTTTGATGAAATCGCAGTTAATCTATGAATATAGCCAAGCTATCGATCCTAGTTTTGTTGCTGATGAATTAACCATTCTCCATAATTATCTACAAACTTTTTATCCTGAAAACTTAGCGGCTTTTACCGCTACTCTCGATAATATTGACTGGGATAATGTCACCAACAAAGATAAATTTAATCAATCCCTAGAATCAATTCGTCAATCCCTGCAAACCCTGGCTCAACCACTCAAAGAACGCAGTTTTCATCTTCTCGGCCACGCACATTTGGATCTGGCTTGGTTGTGGCCGTTGGCAGAAACTTGGCAAGTGGCAAAAAACACTTTTATCTCGGTTTTAAACCTCCAAAAAGATTTTCCTGCCCTCATATTTGGTCATTCTAGCCCCCTAATTTACGAATGGATAGAAAAACATCATCCTGACCTGTTTCAAGCAATTCTAGAGGCATATAAAGGGCAATCTTGGGAACTTTTGGGCGGGATGTGGGTAGAACCAGAAGTCAATTTGATCTCCGGGGAATCCCTATTTCGACAACTACTTTATGGACAACAATATTTTCAAGAAAAATTTGGACAAATCACTGAAACTGCTTGGCTGCCGGATACCTTTGGGTTTCCCTACCAATTGCCACAAATTCTTAAATCCTTTGGCATAAAATATTTTGTAACCGGGAAACTACATTGGAATGATACGACTAAATTTCCCCACGGTTTTTTCTGGTGGCAATCTCCCGATGGCAGTAAAATTCTTTCCCTAATGTCTCCTCCCAATGTTGCTGGAGTTATGGATACTAATCCAATTATTATGACCGATCATGCTCTCAATTGGGAAGGGCAAACCGGATTAAAAGATATTTTTTGGCTGCCCGGAGTTGGTGACCATGGCGGCGGACCGACTCGTGATATGTTAGCAGTGGCCCAACGTTGGCAAAAATCTCCTTTTTTCCCCCAGCTAAAATTTAGCCAAGCAACAACTTATCTGGACAGTCTGGAGACAAATAATCTTCCTATCTGGGATGATGAATTATATCTAGAATTCCATCGCGGTTGTTATACTACCCACGCTGACCAAAAAGCCTATAATCGTTACTGTGAAATCCTCTTGTATCAAGGGGAATTATGGTCTTCTTTGGCTAATATTTTACTAGATATTCCCTATCCGAAAGTCGAGATAGAATCCGCATGGAAAAAGGTTTTATTAAATCAGTTTCATGATATACTTCCTGGTACTTCTATACCCGAAGTGTTTAGGGATGCTAATCAGTTATGGCAGCAAGTTATCAGCACAGGTGAAGCAATTTTAGAGCAAGCTTTACAGGCAATTGCCACTCAAATTAATTTACCTAATCCCCCCCATCCTCAAGCAAAACCTTTTCTAATTTTTAATTCTCTTAACTGGGAAAGAACCGAGGTTATCTCTTTAGCGATAGAATCTGTCAATTGCTCGGTTTATGACTTAAATAATTGTCTCTGTCCCTCGCAATTATCCCACGACAATCAGCTATTATTTCTCGCTGAAAATATTCCTTCTGTGGGTTATAAGTTATTTTGGTTAGTTCCCAATCAGCAAGCAACGGAGAAAAATTTAACTAACTGCCAATTTATTTTAGATAATGGCTTACTTAAAGTTACTATTAACTCGGAAACGGGGGATATAGATAGTATATTTGATATAATTAATCAAAGAGAAATCCTGCAAGCTGCTGGTAATCAATTACAGGCATTTAAAGATCAAGGACAATATTGGGACGCTTGGAATATCGATCCGAATTATCAACAATATCCCTTACCAAAAACAGTATTAAAATCGATCGAATGCTTAGAATGTGGTCCCTTGCGCTGGCAGATTCGCATCATCAGAAGTTTAGCTGATTCGGAATTTTGTCAAGATTATATCTTAGAAAAAGATTCTCCTATTCTCCAGATTAAAACTATTGTTAATTGGCAGCAGGAACATACTTTAGTAAAAACCGCTTTTCCTCTCACCCTAAACAGCAATTTTACCACCTATGAAATTGCCTGTGGTGCGATCGAGCGTGACCACCCAACAGAATCACCAAAATGGGAAGTTTACGGTCATAAATGGGCGGATTTAACCGATAAAGAGGCACAATACGGGGTGAGTCTTTTAAATAATAATAAATATGGCTATGATGCTACTAACCAGCAACTGCGATTAACTCTGTTGAGAAGTCCCCGATGGCCCGATCCCGAGGCGGATCTGGAGAAACAAGAATTTACCTATGCAATATATCCCCATCAAGGTAACTGGAAAACGGCGAAAACTGTCCATTATGCTTGGCAGTTAAACTCACCTGTCAACATTATTTTTATTACTAATTCTTATCGATCAACCCAGTTGCCACCCGTGGCACAATGGTTAAAATTCTCGGTTGATAACTTAATTTTAATGAGTTTCAAACAAAGTGAAACATCCGCTCAGAGTTGGGTAATGCGCGTTTATGAATGTCAGGGAGAAAACGCTGTTATTGATTGGCAAAATCAATTACAATTAACAATAAAAGAATCGATCGACGGTTTAGAAAGAGCGATCGATCCTATTGAGCAAATTTCTCCTTGGCAGATAGCCACATGGTTATTAAAGAATTAATCTTCGTGATCTTCAAAAGGATCGCTTAATTCTGCTGCTGGCGGTCCAAAAGCGGTATAAAGAGCTAAAACGGTAATCCCCACCAAAGCGGCAGCGATCGAAATACCCAAAATTGTTGCAGTTTCCATAAAATAAAATTTGCTTAGATACAGTCCGTATCCTATCTTAACAAGATATAACCGATCTCGCAGCCGACAGCGATCGCTAATCTGGCCGGTTGCATTGCTGTTATCTCATGCCCGATAATGGTGAAAGGATCGACTAAATAGCGATCAAACTAAACTAGAAGAATTATTATGAAGAAACTCCTACAGGGACTAGAAAAGTTCCAGAGTGGTTATTTTGATGAACATCGGCAATTATTTGAGCAACTCTCCCACGGACAAAAACCGAGAATCCTGTTTATCACCTGTTCCGATTCCCGTATCGATCCTAACCTAATTACCCAAGCGGAGGTGGGGGAATTATTCGTAATTCGTAATGCGGGAAATATAATTCCTCCCTACGGAGCAACCAATGGTGGTGAGGGTGCATCTATAGAATATGCTATCAACGCTCTCAGCATCGAGCAAGTGATTATCTGCGGTCACTCCCATTGTGGAGCGATGAAAGGTTTGTTAAAATTGCAAAGTCTGGCCGATGAAATGCCTTTAGTTTACAATTGGTTAAAGCAAGCAGAAGCTACTCGACGTTTAGTTAAGGATAATTACAAAGAACTAGAAGGAGAAGAACTGATCGAGGTGACAGTAGCAGAAAATGTTCTCAATCAGTTAAGTAATTTGCAAAGCTATCCAATTATTCGTTCCCGATTACATCAGGGTAAATTATCCCTACACGGTTGGATTTTTCGGATTGAAACCGGCGAAATTCTAGCCTACGATCCCATCCTACACGATTTTGTCGCTCCCCATAGTAAAATTACCCATCCCGAACCAGAAGACAATTTACCCCCTAGTCGTCACCTTCCCAATAGTCATCCCTTCAAGATTTCTGAGGATTATATCAGGACTAATGCGGAGGTAAAAAAAGCGACTCCTGCGGTTAATACTGTGGCGAAAAAGAATGGCTCCTCAACCCAAAAACCGGGCTATAATTATTTAGAACCCTCCCAAGCTGATCGCATTTATCGCGGTTCGAGAAGTTAATTAGGGATTAGAGAAATTCTCTAGAGATGTGCTTATTACCGTCTCTAGAGTGGCAGTTAATGGCAAGAGCCTTCCCAGTTGATAATGACCGTAATCCGGGACAATCAGCCTAACATCTGGTGACAGCATCGGCAAGTCAGCAACGCTCAGTGTTAGGAAAGCTGATAGCTATTGCTTTTTACTCAAAAAATATGGTATGATAGAAAACTGTCAGTTTTACGAAAGCCGATGAAAACGGAAGAGATTATCAAATCAATCGAAGCCGAGTATCTCAAGAGCGATCTGCCCATTATCCATGTCGGTGACACGATCCGGGTAGGGGTGCGAATCGTGGAAGGAGATAAAGAGCGGATTCAGCCCTACGAGGGCATTGTCATCGCCAAACGCCATGGCGGTATCAACGAAACGATTACAGTACGCAAAGTCTTCCAGGGTGTGGGAGTAGAAAGAGTCTTCCTGCTCCACTCGCCGCGGGTTGCCAGTATCAAGATCATCCGTCGTGGTAAAGTACGTCGGGCGAAACTTTACTATCTGCGCGATCGGGTTGGCAAAGCCACCAGGGTACAAGAACGTTTCGATCGCCCTCTCTAAAAATTTTCCGGCGACAGCCTAACCAAGAAAGTTGCTTAATCGCCAACAACTACGCTATAATAAATAAAGGCCTTAAAAAAGCCAAATAGTTTAGCGAATGGGCGCTCTTAGTTCAGTTGGTAGAACGCAGGTCTCCAAAACCTGATGTCGGGGGTTCAAGTCCTCCAGGGCGCGTTTGGTAATCACCAAGCCGATAACTGCAAAGGACATGATCTAAATGTCTGGGGGTTAGTGTGGGTTGTCCGGTGAAAATGATAAGTTAAGGATAGCTTGAGTATCATTTTAAGGAGTAGCGATCGTGGCCAAAAAAGAAACCCTAGAAAAAGACACGAGCGACAAGAAAGAGGGAAGCTCCTTTCAGGTCAAGGAATTCGTCAATGAAACCAAAGAAGAACTCGCCAAAGTCGTCTGGCCTTCCCGTCAGCAACTTTTGAGTGAATCAGCGGCCGTGATGTTAATGGTGACTTTGGTAGCCACTCTCATCTATCTGATTGATAAATTCTTTGCCTGGGGTGCGGGGAAGGTGTTCCCATGAGTCTAGAAGAAGAACAGTTTCCCGAAGAAGTCAATCTTAGCGGCCTACCGAAAAAACCCCGTTGGTATGCCGTGCAGGTGGCTTCTGGTTGTGAGAAACGCGTCAAAGCTAATTTGGAACAGCGCATCCACACCCTCGATGTGGCCGATCGCATTCTACAAGTCCAGATTCCCCAAGCGGCCACCGTCAAAGTCCGCAAGGATGGTTCACGGCAACACGGTGAGGAAAAAGTCTTCCCCGGTTATGTCCTGATCAAAATGATCATGGATGATGACGCTTGGCAGGTGGTAAAAAACACCCCCCACGTGATCAACTTTGTCGGGGCCGAACAAAAGCGCCACTACGGACGCGGCCGCGGTCACGTCACCCCGCTACCCTTGAGCCTGTCAGAAGTCGATCGCATCTTCAAACAAGCTCAGATTCAAGAACCCGTCGTCAAAATCAATATGGAAGTTGGCGATCAAATCTTGGTTCTATCCGGTCCATTTAAGGACTTTGAAGGGGAAGTGATCGAAGTTAGTCCCGAGCGCGGCAAACTCAAGGCCTTGCTCTCCATTTTTGGTCGGGATACCCCGGTCGAATTGGAATTTAATCAAGTCGAAAAACAAAACTAAATCATGGCTAAAAAAGTCGTCGCAATTATTAAACTAGCTTTACCTGCTGGTAAGGCTAACCCTGCTCCTCCCGTGGGTCCTGCTTTAGGTCAACACGGGGTGAATATTATGGCGTTTTGTAAAGATTACAACGCTAAAACCGCCGATCAGGCTGGGATGATCATCCCTGTGGAAATCTCCGTTTTTGAGGATCGTAGTTTTACCTTTGTCCTCAAAACTCCCCCCGCTTCCGTTCTCATCCGCAAAGCGGCCGGTGTGGAAAGAGGTTCCAACGAACCCAACAAGAAATTTGTCGCCACCATTACCCGCGACCAATTACGGGAAATCGCCCGGACTAAAATGCCCGATCTTAACGCTAACGACATCGAAGCGGCCATGAATATTGTGGCGGGAACGGCCAGAAATATGGGTGTCAAGATCTCAGACTAAATCTTATTTCGGGGAGAAGTTAAGCTTCGTTATTACCCAAGGAGCAACAAATCAGATGGTAAGAAAAGTTTCACGACGTTTGCGAGATGCCCAGGCTAAGGTAGAAAATAAAGCCTACGAGCCATTAGAGGCACTGACATTATTAAAGGAATTAGCGACGGCGAAATTCGACGAAACCGCCGAAGCTCATATTCGTTTAGGTATCGATCCTAAATATACCGACCAACAACTGCGGACAACGGTAAGTTTACCCAAAGGAACCGGACGCACGGTGCGAGTAGCGGTCATTACTCGCGGGGAAAAGGTACAGGAAGCGAACAACGCCGGGGCCGATATCGTTGGTTCGGAAGAATTAATCGAAGAAATCGCCAAGGGGATGATGGATTTCGAGGTTTTGATCGCCACCCCCGATATGATGCCGAAAGTGGCTAAATTAGGTCGTCAACTCGGTCCGCGGGGTTTAATGCCTTCACCGAAAGGGGGAACCGTAACCACGGATTTAACCGGGGCAATCTCTGAGTTTAAAGCGGGTAAATTGGAATTCCGGGCTGATCGCACCGGTATCGTTCACGTTCAATTTGGTAAAGCTTCTTTTAGTGCCGAGGATCTGTTAGTCAATTTGAAAGCTTTACAGGAAACGGTGGACAGAAACCGGCCTTCCGGGGCCAAGGGGCGTTACTGGCGCACGGTTTACGTTTCTTCCTCCATGGGGCCATCGATTCAAGTGGATATTAGCACCCTGCGGGATCTGAAATTAGCAGAAGGTTAATGACAGTTATTTTTTCTGAAAAAGCCTCCAAGTAATTGGGGGTGTTTTTTGGGGATTTTATCTATTCTAAGATCATTGATTTTCATTTTTGGGTTCTTCTATAATCAATACAGCATGATATTGTCCTTCTTTTAAATTTGAGGGAACTTGTACGGTTAATTGACCTTCGTTGTTAACGAATGCTTCAACCTCAATGGTTTTCATGTTAACATATCTCTCTTCATTTTCTGCTATAATCTTAACGGTATAAGCATCTTTATCTGCTAAAGATCGAGCATACTTTCCTCTGACTGCACTTTTTAAATGAGACTCCGTTAAAACCTCAGAATAATCATCTAACATTTCATCATCATTGATGGGATCATTCATTACTTTGTTCATAGATTTTTCTTTCATGTTTAGTTACTCTCCTAGCACTAATGATTCTGATGTTTTCTTGTCTTTCAGCATGAACAACTAAAAGCAAGCGGTTTTGACTAGAATAACCAATTGTCAAAAAACGATCTTCTAAGATTGAATGAGTAGGATCATCTAAAGTCAAAGAATAGGTATCTTCAAAGACAGTTTTAGCCTCATTAAAAGAAATATCGTGTTTTCTCAGATTTATCTTAGCTTTGTCTTTATCCCATTCAAAATTAGTCGTCATCATCTTAATTATACACAATAAATAAAATAAGTGGTATAAAAATCGCCCACCCTACTATGGTAAACCGTTAGTTAACTAAAGTGCGCTCGCCTTTGGCTAGATACTTTCGGGATCGCTCTATCTTGATGTTTATAGATGTTGGAAAAAAAACAATAAATTTGTGATACTGTTATCATTTTGACAAGTTATTGATGCTCTTTCTCAAGAAGATCGTCTATGATTAGGAACAAGATTAGAACAAAAGAAACAAAAACAAGAACCTTATGCTTGATCAGATTGGGAAACCACAAAAGCACGAAGAACAACCACAGACAGCCAAGAGAAGAACGAACTGAACAATTAATGAATGCTTGTTTCCCTCATCTTTCTGGTGCAATTAATTGGGAATTTCTGACCGATCGCACCTGGATCGTTCACGTTCAATTTGCTAAAGCTTCCAAAGGCCTCCAAGTAATTGGGGGCGTTTTTTTGGCTTGATCGCCCGATTGATATAGAATCAAAAGGCTACACTCAAGATTAATCGCTTGAATTATTCTCTTGTATCTGTTCTTAAAGCCAGCGTGTGGATTGTAGATTCCCCTAATACCCGTATTTTAGCCCCTAGTGCGATCGCTCTTGGTAACTTTGATGGTTTGCACCTAGGTCATCAAACCGTCCTACAGCCAATTTTTCAGGATGACCCCGCTTATCCCACCGTTGTTAGTTTTACTCCCCACCCGCGTGAATTTTTTACGGGAGAAAAATGGCAATTATTAACTCCTCTAGGGGAAAAGGTGGAGGTTTTAGAGAATTTAGGCGTTAAACAATTAGTTTTACTGCCTTTTTCGGCTGAATTAGCTTCCCTGACTCCCTTGGCTTTTGTCGAACAGATTTTAGTAGAAAAATTACAGGCTAAATCGATCAGTGTTGGTCAAGATTTTCACTTCGGTTATCGTCGTCAAGGTACAGCCGAAGATTTATTACAGATCGCCTCTCAATTTAATATTAAAGTCGAGATTGTTGGTTTAAAAAACTGTCAGTCGGGTCGGATTAGTAGTTCCCTAATTCGTCAAGCTTTGGCAGCAGGAAACGTTGAGCAAGCTGGGCAAATGTTAGGTCGTCCCTACAGTTTAACTGGTCGTGTCGTCGTCGGGAAACAGCTGGGCAGACAATTAGGTTTTCATACCGCTAATCTACAGGTTCCCCCCGATAAATTATTGCCGCGATTCGGGGTTTATTGCGGTTGGGTGCATCTTGATGGTTCTCGCTTACCGGCAGTTATGAATATCGGTTATCGTCCCACGATCGAGGGAAAAACTATCAGTGTGGAAATCCATTTATTGGATTGGTCGGGCTATGTATATGATCGCATTTTAACGATGGATTTAGTGCAATTCCTGCGACCAGAACAGAAATTTAATTCTCTCGATCGATTAAAAAATCAGATCGAGATAGACTGCGATCGCTCTCGGTTAATTCTAACTTCTGTAACTGAGAACTCCTAATATTTTTGGTATTCTCTTTCCACTTTACCCACCGCTTTCAATAAAGGAGAATCGAGGGAATCGATCCAATCAGCTACTTCTCGCGCTAATCCTAGAGTAACAATACCTTGAGACGGTGGTAATTGACCAGCTAAAGCCTGATTTTTGATGCTTTTCAGCACAGAAATTAAACCCTCAATCCGAGTCGATATTTCTGTTTCCCGCATCTGTTCGGCCACGGTAATAGCTTGGTCAATTGATTGAACTAATTCCCTCATGTTCGTTTCCATAATATTCTAGCGACACCAAAGAGATGTAACCGTTATTGCTCGCCCCTCTCCCCATTGTATATTGGCATCTCGCGAGTCTTTAATAAAAGTTTGCTGACCACCACCGTGATAACAATAAGGTGGATTCTGGGGGGCGACAATTCCTTGATAAACCGTTGTTCCCGCAGGCAAAGTCACTGATACCACTTTGGTCGCTTGGTTGGGAGGAATCCACTTTTGATCGAGGGCTAAATTTCTGATCGCCTCCACATTGGTTGCATATTGATCCGTGGTCAGAAAACGACCTTTTTTGTAATTTTCGTCACTATAATAACGGAAAAAAGTCTGGGGTTTTTCTAGGGTAATTGCCTGACATTGACTATTGCGAAAAGTCAGTAGATGGAAAAGTTTTTATTCAATAGCGATCGCTAAATGACAAAAGGTCAAAAATCCTTGAACTATTTAATACAGATATACTTAATAAGGGGAAATAATAATAAAAACTTATCA
>NZ_SFBY01000284.1:0-3433 GCF_007095505.1 Microcystis sp. M_QC_C_20170808_M3Col | reverse complement strand
CTGGGAATAAGCATCTGTCAACCAATCATATTCTTTTTTGAGACTAGGCAATAGTCCCTGAATATAGTTTCGTGTCAGTCCTTTTCCTGTGGTTTTATAGGTTTCTTGGCATAAATTCAATGAATAATTCCAAAACCAACGACAACAACGAAAGCTTTTTGCTCAGGCTATTTCTTGCTCAGTATTAGGCTTAAGTTTGAATTTGTACGCTTTGTACATAAGAGTTATCAAGAAACTATAATTATGATAACATAGTTTTTGAGGAATTGTTTAGATACAAAGTCAGCATTCATGAGGGGGTGTGGGGCGAATTACTTCGCCCCTTTAAAAGCCCCGTGCCATCGCACTCAAGCGAGGGACTTCTGCTGACATTCAGTTAAAATAGCCATCATCTTTTGGGCTACCTCTGCTGTTTGTTCCAGCATGGCAAAATGACCACAATCGGATAACTCAATGACGTTGCTGCCAGTTTCAAACAAAGGATGAAAACTGGCCAGATGGTTAACGTACTTAACTTCCATAATCGTATCCTCTTTCCCCGCCAGAAAATAGACTGGTTGCGGGAGACGGGAGACAATCTGGGGTAAAAGATGAACTTCGCTGATAGTGGTGGTTTCCAAAAGTGACCCTAGGGCTGCTTGGTAATCGGCCCGGACAAAATCAATCACGCGCTGTTTGCCCCATTTTTTACCTAGGGTTTGCTTGACCATCATCCGCGAGAATAAAACATCAATCAAGGGAACACCAGGCAACCAAGACGGTCTTCTCTGTAAAATCTGTCTTCCGGCTTCCCGAAATCGCTCAAATTCCTCCTTTAGATAGATGCCACCGCCGGCATTCATACAGATTACCCCTTTAATCCGTTCAGGACAGCTATCCGCGGCCCACAAAGCAACACTACCACCGAGGGAATGACCAACTAACCAAGCAGCATCGAGGTTTAAGCGGTTAAGAAGGGTAATAACGTCTTGGGAGTAGGATTCAAGGTTATAACTGCTAGGAGGACTGTTAGAGGTGATTTTTTGGGAGTCGCCAAAGCCCCGGAGATCATAGACTAGACAGGGATAATCCGGGGAGAGAATATCTACCAAAGGCTGCCAGTAGTGACGACTCAGCAGCCAACCGTGTATAAAGACTAAAACCGGTTTATCCGCTCGGGGCGAAAATAACTCGTAACTGTGGGATACTCCCGATATGTCGATGGTAGGCATATAATCAATCTCAACCTAAATTAAACCGTTGATAGGGGTTACTAGGGAAACTTCTAGGGAAAAATAGATGTATTTAGCCTTGTTTATAGAGCAAAATCAGGGAAGCTTCGGATATTCCCCTGACAGCTGATGACTCACTGCTATAGACAATTTCAAAAGCTTCTACTTAAAGTATAAAACACTGGAGATACCCCCCTAAAATAGGATGAAAACCCTAGACCAGGATTCATCTATGAAATGCGATCGCTTTTTAACTCTTTCCCTCGTCTTCAGTCTGGGATTAGCTTTTCCCCCCTCTTTACCCGCTCAAAATCCCCCCGCTACCACCTTTCAACCAGGTCCTTGGCAGCCTGTTGCTAGGGTGAATATGAGTCGTCCCGTGGAGATTAAAATCATCAATCAAACCGATATTGACCTCAATTATGACCTATCGGCCAATATTAATTCCTCTCCCCAATTATTATCTCCAGGTACGGAGACAACCCTAAGAGGTTTGGTAATTCCGGCATATATTCTGATTAATCGAGCTAATGCCGCCGCAGATCGCTATTCTTCTAGTTTAATCTATGCCGTAGAGGTCAATGATGATAATTTAGTCACGATTACTGTCACCAAAGTTCCGGGGAGTACCCCCGGTTATACCACCTTTAACATCAATCAACAGGGTGCTATTTATATTTACTAGCTCTAGCTTAAGCTGTTATGGAGCCACCTCGATTGTTAATTAAGTTTACGGCTCCCAAGCATTTTTATGGTTATTTTCTAATGGATCTTCCCGATAAATAATTTGGATGATGTAATGGGTATTGGGTTCTAATTCAATCTTTTCTTCGGGACGGAAAACCATTCCATCATAACTAACTCGTAGATTTTTTATCATAATGGATTGTTGAGAAGTAATTCGAGTACGGCCTACACAGTGCCTTAAGGCTAGTGTAACACACCCTCTCAACTATAACTGCCGCACGATCGCACCCTCTTCTAGATGCCGATATTCTACTAAAGATGGGAAAATATCAGTCCTGTAGGGTCAAGGTCGATCCTCGTGGGTGGGGAAATGGAGGGAACTTTCGGGTAGGTTGACAACAGTAATTGTTTTTCTCAACCTATCGAAAAATCCGACACTATACCCCGTTTCTAATCCCTCGATTTGATGTTTTTCTACCAAGGTTCCCACGGATAATCTTTCTTCATGCACCAATTCAAAAATGAAATTTTTGCCGCTATTGCATTTTTAACCACGAGAAAACTGCCTCGACGGTTAATTCTAGATCGATATCCGGTAAGATTTCTAGTCGATCGAGACCTTGGCGTAATTCGGGTGGTCGATCAGGAAGAAAAATGAGGATTGATCGATCTTCGGCATCGAGTAGCCATCCCAGTTTACAGCCGTGTTTAAGACAATACAGGATATTTCCCGTGACTCGGTTGGAACTTTGTTCGGGGGAAAGGATTTCGATCGTCCAGTCGGGAGGGATGAGAATATTATCGAGAGGTTCACCGTTGGTATCGAAGGGGATATTCTGCCAGAGGAGTACGGCGATATCGGGGACGATCGATCGACCCGCGAAGGTACAGCGCAATTCGGGAAACGCATAAGCGATTTTTTCTGTTTCGGTGATGCGATTGATTTTCTCGATTAATTTGCTCTGTAATCGAGCGTGTCGGGTTTTCGGCATAGCTTTTTGAACGATTCGACCGTCGATATATTCCAGCGCGGGTTTGCTTTCCGGTAGTGCAAGAAATTCGGGTAGGGTGAGGAGGGATTGGAGCATTTTAGAAATCTATCCTGTCAAACGCTTCGGAATGATTAAGTTGGGTGAGGCTGTGGTATATTTCACTTCAAGATTCATTCAGTAAAGACTCTAAAATTTCGGGTTTTAATCCTCTTGCTTCGGCCTCATCACTAATTTCGTCCATCAGCTTACCAAGAAAGTCGCTATCGTCTTCACTCGGCCTTCTCATCAACAGATCGATAAGAATCCGAACACGCTCTTTTTCTTCGGAGAATGCGGATTGATAGAGTTCTGCCGCTTCGGGACTAACTTCGATCAAGATTTTGGTCATAGGATTATGCTTCTTAAACGAGTTCATCTATGGAAGTTACCGAAATTTTGGGTTAAAGCCCCGTCCTTTTAGGACGGCTTTTTAAACTATAGCTTGTTAACTTAACTTTTATTGTGCTATACTGATTTTGTCTAAGTACCCCCTGCGTAAAATGT
>NZ_SFBY01000283.1:0-5166 GCF_007095505.1 Microcystis sp. M_QC_C_20170808_M3Col | reverse complement strand
ATAAAGCATGGTTCAAGCACCCATCGAACCCCAACTTTTCTATCCTGACTCCGACGGTAAACCTATGGCCGACAACACAGTTCAATATCGCTGGATTGTTCGCTTGGTTGCCAATCTCAGGTATTTATTTAAGGAGCAAACCGTCTTTGTCGCCGGAGATTTGCTCTGGTATCCGCACCAGGTAATCGTACCCCCCGCTCCCTGTCAAGCTCCTGATGCCATGGTGGTTTTCGGTCGTCCACCGGGTGAGCGGGGCAGCTATAAACAATGGGAAGAAGACAATATTGCTCCCCAGGTGGTGTTTGAAATCCTCTCTCCGAGCAATAGTGCCAGGGAAATGCTCAAAAAGCAGTCTTTCTATCGGGAGCATGGGGTATTAGAGATGTTTTTCTATGACCCAGACTCCCATGATTTCTGGGGATTGGTGCGAGCCAATCGGCAAGAGGATTTTTTCCCGGTGACGGCTTTGAATTTTCCCTGGACTTCCCCAATCCTAGGGATTCGGTTTGAGATGTTTGAAGAGGGTTTAGAGGTCTTTTATCCCGATGGGGAACGATTTAAAGACCCTGAAACCCTCTTTGAGGAACGCAACCAAGCACAACAAGAACGCGACCAAGCACAACAAGAACGCGATCGCGCTTTTGCCCGATTACGGGAATTGGGCATTGATCCGACACAGTTGTGACTATAATTAATCTTCAGCGGAGATACCGTCATCTTCCACCACCGCTTCGGTGATAGGAGAGGGCGGAATTTCCGTTAAGGGAGATAAATCGGCAGGGGGGGCCACCACGCGATCGAGTTTTAGGGTTAAATAACGAATAACCTCATCACTTAAACGCATGGTGCGTTCCATGGGGGCGACTTGTTTGCCGGTTGCCTGATAATTCATCTGCACATAGACACCATCATTGAGTTTTTTGATGGGATAGGCCAGACGTTTTTTACCCCACACCTTAACTTCAATGTCTGTGGCGCTGTGTTCGCTAATCAGAGTCCGATAACGTTCCACTTGTTGCTGAACGACTTCTTCCCCTAAATCGGGACGGAGAATGTAAAGAGTTTCGTAGTTATTGCTCATCTCAGAATCCTTATGGACTAGAAGGCTTCTTTGTCAAGACCGGAGGTTAATTGATTTTCATAACTCTCTAGCTTTTAATAAAGAAGCAAGGATATATGATCATACTACTATCCGAGAGTCGATCGCTAGTCATTCCCAGAAAAATATGGCGCAACGCTATGTACGAGTGAAACATCGTCAAGGACAAATCTTCTACGGACTGTTACAGCTAAACCGTAGCGTTGCTGTCTTTGATGCCCCTCCCTGGCAAGGAGGGCAACTAACCAAGCTAGAATTAGAATCTGATAGCTACCAACTATTAGCCCCCTGTTTCCCGTCGAAAATTATTGCTGTGGGCAAAAATTACCGCGCCCACGCCGCCGAGATGGGAACACCTGTACCAGAAGAACCGCTTTTATTTCTCAAGCCACCGACAACAATTATCGCCGATGGTGAAACGATTTTTTATCCGCCCCAATCCCAAAGAGTGGATTATGAGGGAGAATTGGCATTAATTATCGGAGAAACCGCCAAAAACTGCACCACAGCCCAAGCCAGAAGCAAAATCTGGGGTTATACCATTGCTAACGATGTCACCGCTAGGGATTTACAGAAAAAAGATAGCCAATGGACGCGGGCGAAAGGATTTGACAGTTTTTGTCCCCTCGGCCCTTGGATTGTCCGGGAATTGAGTATCGGGGCCCAATTAACCACTTTTCTCAATGATGGCAGCGAACCCAAACAAAGCAGTTATCTCAGTGATATGGTTTTTCCCCCCGATGTCTTGGTGGCTTATATCTCCCAAGTGATGACCCTGCTGCCGGGGGATGTGATTTTAACGGGAACTCCCGAAGGAATCGGAGCGATGCAGGTGGGGGATAAGGTTCGGGTGGAAATAGAAGGCATCGGGGTTTTGGAAAATAGCGTCATGGCAGCAGCATCAATTAGCGATAATTAACAATGCGGGCGAATACGGCGGGGTCTAGACTCGCCCCACCGACTAAAGCCCCGTTTATCTGCGATTGAGCCATAATTTCATCGATATTATCGGGTTTTACCGAACCACCGTACTGAATGGTTACTTCGGGATTATCTAATTGTTGCCGAATCAAACCGATAACGCGGTTCGCTTCCTCGCTTTCGCAGGTTTCCCCCGTGCCAATCGCCCAGATGGGTTCGTAGGCGATAACGAGGTTTTTTTGGTCAACATTGACTAAACCTGCTTGAATTTGCTTGATAATTACCTTTTCTGTTTCTCCGGCATCTCTTTGGGCTTTACTTTCTCCCACGCAGATAATCGGGATTAAACCTTGTTTTTGGGCAGATATAACCCTTAAATTGACGGTTTCATCGGTTTCGCCAAAATATTGCCGGCGTTCACTGTGACCGATAACCACATAGTGAACCCCAATTTCGGTTAACATATCCGCCGAGATTTCGCCCGTATAAGCCCCCGATTTTTCCCAGTGGACATTTTGCGCCCCCAGACGGATACGACCACCGTGGAGGGTTTTAGAGAGGACAGCTAAAGCGGTGAAAGGCGCGCAAAGAACTACTTCTCGGTCGTCGGGAGTTTCCTCTAGATGGGATTTAAAATCTTGCAAAAACTCCAAAGCTTCTCTTTGGGTTTTGTACATTTTCCAGTTACCTGCAATAACAACTTTCGGCACAGCTTAATTAATTTAGTAGATTTGATAATTTATGGTACATTTTACTGTAAGCCTTTTTGTTACCCTAAGCAAGATCACCGATAATCGCTGTTTGTCGTGAACAGATTTCTTTAATACTTTTACCTGTACCTAGGGCTGGCTGAATAAATCTAAAAACTTTGTTGGATAAGGCTTTTAGACTTTTTTTCCCTCAAAAAGTGCCGGACCATTGGAGTGATCGGGGGTAAAATTCCGGGACTTTTTCCCTGAAAATTAGGTAACTGACTACCTCAAAATCGGTAAAACCCTACACCCTACACCCCACACCCCACACCCTGCACCCACGAAAAACTTTTTCAGCAGACCCTACCTATGCCCTAGTCCCCTACCAAATCCTCATGCGAACCTTAGCGATCGGCGATATTCATGGTTGCTCGAAAGCTCTAGATCACTTGCTAGAGATCGTCAATCCCAAACCGCAAGATACTTTAATCACCCTCGGTGATTACGTTAATAAGGGCAGAGACTCGAAAGGGGTGATCGATCGCTTGATTTCCCTACATAAACAGGGAAATTTGATTCCCCTCAAAGGTAATCACGAGATTATCATGCTGCAAGCCCGTCATAACCCCCTCAAACAGCGTCTCTGGTTAGAAAAAGGCGGTAAAGCCACGCTAAAATCCTATAGCGAAGGCCACCTGATTAAAATTCCTGAATCTCACTGGGATTTTTTAGGAAAAGTCTGTATAAATAGCTACGAAACTGCAAATCATTTATTTGTTCACGCTGGTCTCGATCCCCATCTACCCCTGGCCAGACAACCAGAATACAAACTCTTTTGGGAGAAATTTCAAGATCCAGCCGCCCATAGTTCGGGAAAAACCATGATTTGTGGTCATACCAGCCAAAAAAGCGGTAAACCGATTAATCTCGGCCATGCCATTTGTATCGATACTTGGGCCTACGGTAAAGGCTGGTTAAGTTGTTTAGATGTGGAAACGGGGAAATTGTGGCAGGTTAACCAGGGAGGAAATTTTCGGATTAGCCATATTCAAGATTATTATCGTCCATCCTCTCTACGTCAGGACATTAAGGACGGTTCGCCGATTTTTGGCGGTTCACTCTGGTCGAGAGCGGCAGCAATGACATTTAAGGGCAAATAACTGGGATAAACTCCCTCGCGAGCGCGTTTAATATCCGTTTCCTCTAGGGGAAGTTGGTATTTAATCGCAATTGCCTTGAGGATATCGGCGCGATCGATCACTCCCGCTACGGCGGAGGCTGGTGTTAACACCGTGATCATTGGGTCCGGGATGGTTTCCAATTTCTGCACCACCGTCACTAAGGGGGTTTTTTCCTCAACAGTGGGAATTTCTGCGAGGGGATGGGCAATATCAAGCAGTTGTTTTTCTGACCAGAAACTCCGCTCGATCGCCTGTAAATCTTCCACCCGAATTAATCCCCGATAACGTCCCTCGGACGCAGCAAAATAAGCAGTATTGGCGGCTGCTTGGTCTAAAACGTATTCTTGGGCGAATTCCTCTAGGGTTTGATGGGCGTTTAAAACCCGCCAATTTCTGCTCATCACCTCTCCCGCTGTGAAATTGAGGAGACTTTCCTGTAAATTAGTCAAATTATCGTAGGCGCGGGCATTTCTGAGGATAAACCAGCCTATTAATCCTAACCAGGCACCCCCCACAGCTGCCGTCAAGAGAACCAAGAAAATCCCCAAAATAATCCCCAACCAACCGATTAATTGACCACTGATCGCAGCCCAATGTAACCCTTTCCAGCGATCGCCAGTTGCTTGCCAGACGATTGCTTTGAAAATTTGACCCCCATCGAGGGGTAAACCGGGGATAAGATTAAATAGAGCCAAAAACAGGTTAATTATCGCTAAATGTCCGCATATATAGGTTAAATTGGCGTTTAAATAGGGTAAGTGACTGGCTAGGGATAAGAGACAAAACAGGAGAAAACTAACGGCGGGTCCAGCGATCGCTACTTGCAGGGCCTGGGGAGGAGTCCGAGATTCTCGATCGATCGAGGCCATACCTCCAAAGAGAAACAGGGTAATGGAATTGACCTGGATGCCTTGGGAACGAGCCATGAAACTATGACCTAATTCGTGGAGTAAAACCGAGATAAACAGCAATAAAGCCATGATTAAACCAAGTAACCACGCTAAAACAGAACTCTGGGCGGCCAGAGACTGAATTTCTGCATCAGTGGCATTGATCAGGGTGACAAAAGCCAGAATCAAAAACCACGAGGAATCAATATAGAGAGGAATGCCCAATAAAGAGCCGATTCGCCAATTTGTACGCATAATTTTCAGTGGGGAAATGGGGAAATGGGGAAATGGGGAAATGGGGAAATGGGGAAATGGGGAAATGGGGAAATGGGGAAATGGGGAAATGGGGAAATGGGGAAATGGGGAAATGGGGAAATGGGGAA
>NZ_SFBY01000282.1:0-4742 GCF_007095505.1 Microcystis sp. M_QC_C_20170808_M3Col | reverse complement strand
AAGAATCCGAATGGGGTGAAGATTGCTATAACCAGCAGCAATTTACTCTAGAAGATTGGGAATCAAGAGACTTTGATCCAGATGATGACGATATCCCTATTTAACCTCATCCCATCCTACCCGCTATGGCGGGGGGAATGGGGTTATGGTCCAAACCTAATCCTAGTCCGAGAGTGCCTTTTTAATTGATTTCAAGCGTTAGCTTGCACCTTAATCGTAAGGCTTCGAGGACTTTTAAGAATTGTGTCTTTTAAAGTGAGATAGGACTGAAAAAAACCTACGGGAGTATCGTAAGGCTAATTCTTTTTAAACTCAATTCACTCCCATTATAACCGATGAAAATATTAGGAATAGACGTTAGCCGTAATTGGGCTATCGTGGTTTTGTTGTGCGAATTTCCATCTGTTTCACCTTCGCAATTCTCGAAAAGTATTAAGGAACCGGGTAAAGGATATGCTCGACTTAAGGGAAATATTCAACTTAACGAGATAGCCGACAAGCTAGAATGCAATGCAGAAGCGATCGAGATTATTAAATCCCTAGAAGCTGGTGCGATTGTTTTAGAGCCTACTGGGTACTGGTACGCTAGTTTTTGGGTTAATTGTGCTAAGAAGCTAGGATTAAATATCTACTGGATTTATCACCAACAAACTAAGATAAATCGTCAGCACTATTTTAAAAATAAAAACAAGGATGATTATCTAGATGCGCTAACTATTGCCTTAACTTATTTTGACAAATCGGGACTAGATGATCTGGGTAATCCTCCGATTTTAAACAACTATGACTATGACTCGATCGATTTATTACGCCGGACATTTCACGAGAGAGAACAACTCGTTAAAAACCAAAATTCTTTGATTAATCAGCTTAGACAACGGTTATGCTGCGAGTTTCCTGAAATCTCTCAAAGAGACTTTGATTATATTGGGGTTAAAGGAGTTAATCCGACTTTAGGAAATATTACCGGATTAGCTGGAAACCCGCGCATTAAAACCACGGCTGGGACTGGAATTAGCGAATATAGTGGCTCTTCTAGGTTCTGTGTGATAAGTTTAACTTACATAGGATCGATCTTTGTGTCCTCTGTGTCTGGAGTGGTTCCTTCCACTCCAGACACAGAGGACTGTATCTTAGAATACATTTTACCCACCAAACCTAAGAGAGCCATTTGGCTAATTCTCAATCTAAAAATGTTTATGACCACAACCACTTGCGAGAGTAACTCGATCTATCCCGTGCGTTGGCAAGATAACAAAGTTTGGCTGATCGATCAAACCCGTTTACCCATGGAGTATGGGGAAGTTGAGATCACCAGCAGTGAAGCCATGGCCCGGGCGATCGAAACGATGATTGTCCGCGGCGCTCCGGCGATCGGGGTGGCGGCTGCCTATGGTATGGTTTTAGGAGCGCAGGAAATTAAAACTGACCAGAAAGAGGAATTTCTGGCTGATTTAACTAGAATAGCCGATCGATTAGCCCAAACCCGGCCGACGGCGGTGAATTTATTCTGGGCGATCGAGCGAATGTTAAAAGTGGCCAGGGAAAGTGGACCAGAAGTGGCAGTGATTACCAAAAATCTCCTTGAAACTGCCCAAAATATCCAAAAAGAAGACGTGGAAACCTGTCGGGCGATCGGTCACCATGGTTTATTGGCGCTGCCGGAGCAACCAGAAAAACTGACAATTTTAACCCACTGTAATACTGGTTCCCTAGCCACGGCTGGTTATGGTACTGCTTTAGGGGTAATTCGTTCCGCTTGGACGGCAGGGAGATTAATACAAGTGTATGCAGACGAAACCCGGCCGCGGCTGCAAGGGGCAAAATTAACCGCCTGGGAATGTCTGCGGGAGGGAATTCCCGTCACCGTGATCACCGATAGCATGGCGGCCCACTGTATGCAGCAAAAACTGATCGATGCGGTGATTGTTGGGGCCGATCGCATTGCGGCCAATGGGGACACGGCCAACAAAATTGGCACCTATTCCCTTGCGGTGGTGGCAAAAGCTCATAATCTGCCTTTTTATGTGGCTGCGCCTCTATCGACGGTGGATTTTTCCCTTAAGGATGGTACGGGGATACCGATCGAACAGCGCGATCGTGCCGAAATTTATCAGGTGGGGACAACTACCCTTTGCCCTAGAGATGTTAACTTTTATAACCCCGCCTTCGATGTTACTCCCGCCGCTTTAATCACCGCTATCATTACGGAAAAAGGGGCGGTAACACCAGCTGAATTAATTTTTTTACAGGATTCCTAGAGGGTAAGCTTTTTCCCTACTGATACCATTTTTATCGTTTATATCGATTGGCACAGTGGGGAAAAATTCCGCCTCAATCAAATTGGAGGTGACGGACAAGGGGGGAAAATCGATAATATCGGTATTGAAAAATAGACAAAAATATCTTATTGCGATAACCCCAAGAAAGATATTAGTTTTGAGAAATTATCTATAGTTAGATACTATTATTCAGCTAATTAATCCCAGAATTTAGCTGTTTACTTAAAAGATTGTTTTTAATATAGGGTAAAAATCAATTAAACTACCCCAAGTATAGATATAGCGTTTCCTGTTCACAAAAGGTACATTCTCAATCCTGAAAAGCTTAATCAGCAAAGGTTAAACTGTACCTCACGGATGCGAGAAACGCTATATAAAAATACAAGCATATCAAAGATTTATTCTTGTTAACTATTTCCCTAATCGAGATTTACATGATGTTATAATAGGACAGTGAGGATCAAGATTTAGGGTAGATATGAGTAGATTTGAGGGGAAGTTAAGTATCTTGGCAAGCTCTGCTTTTAGTAAGTAGAAATAAAATCGACTGGAAAAAGTAGATTGCTGAATGAAGATAAGAAAAGGGCCAATTCAAGGAAGGGGGAACGGAGTGAAGTCAATGTTTGGGGGGGTCTAATAATCCAAAATCTAAAATCCAAAATTATCAAATCATCACCTAATTCGGTAACACTGTGGAAAAACATGGATAATGTGCGGATTATCGTTATAGAAGATCACGATCTAACTCGCATGTGCTTAGTGGTGGCTCTCCAGCATCGAGAGAATATTCAAGTGGTGGGAGAAGCTACCAGTGGATTACAGGGACTGAAATTGCTAGAGGTGACTAAACCCGATGTGGCGATCATCGATATAGGTTTGCCCATGATCGATGGGATCGAGTTAGTGCGACGCTTCAAACAAAATCGGGGCGAAGACCCCCTGGCCACGAAAATCCTTATGCTAACCATGCACAAAACCCAAGAACTGGTGTTAGCGGCTTTTGCTGCTGGGGCTGATTCCTACTGTATGAAGGATATTAGCATTGATAAATTAGTCGAGGCGATTCATTCCACCCAGGAAGGCAATCCCTGGATCGATCCTGCGATCGCCAATATTATTCTGCAACAAGTGCGCCAAAATGTTCCCGTCGGTGCGGCTGCCGAGACCAAAACAGTGATAATTCGCGGCCTTGACCCAGAATGTCGCCAATTATTGGAAAATGCCCCCCTAACGGCACGAGAGCTAGAAATTCTCGATCTGATTGTTGCGGGTTGCAGTAATGCCGAGATTGCCGAGCGACTCTATATCACCATCGGCACGGTGAAAACCCATGTCCGCAATGTCTTAAATAAACTCTCTGTGGATGATCGGACTCAAGCGGCAGTGCTGGCCCTGCGATCGGGATTAGTGGAGTGAACTACTCTCAAGGTCGTTGAGAGCTTCCTATTTCACGGGGGAGGGTTCCTCAAGACGGACTTACGCCCAGCTTTTGGTCTTATATCCCCTCTATAGGCAGTATCGCGCTTTTCCTAACGATAATATCCGTAAGGCTTCATCTCTGATATTTATCGCCGCATTTATGTCCCGGTCATGGGTTGTTTTACAATGCACACAAGTCCAATTTCTAACCTCAAGCGGCAAACTACCCACTTGATTCAGACAGACATGACAAGTTTTAGAACTAGGGAAAAACCTATCAACTTCGATATAAGTTTTCCCCTCCCATTCTGCCTTGTATTTAAGCATTGTACAAAACATTCCCCAACCACAATCACTAATAGCCTTAGCTAAATTATGATTGCGTACCATGCCTTTGACATTGAGATTTTCTACCGCAATAACTTGGTTTTCGTTAACTATCTTACGGGATAGCTTGTGGAGAAAATCCTCACGACATCTTGAGATTTTAGAATGGACTTTAGCTACTTTACGTCTAGCTTTTTGACGGTTGTTACTTCCCTTCTTTTTACGGGATAGCCTCTGTTGTTTCCTTTTTAGATTACGTTGATGTTTGGCTAAATGTCTAGGATTATCATATTTACTGCCATTGCTGGTAATACAAAAATGAGTTAATCCTAAATCAATTCCTATGGCTTTTCCATCTATCCCCCCGCCTTCGGCACCCCCCTGCTCCCCTTGAGCAGGGGGAGATTGCCCGTCATCAACTAAAATAGAAGCGTAGTATTTACCGTCTGGGTTTTTTGAGATAGTAACGGTTTTAATTGTTCCTTCAAATTTCCTGTGACGAACACAATAAACTAATCCAATTTTAGGAAGCTTTAGATAATCCCCCTCAAATTTGACATTAGCTGGATAGCTAATTGATTGTTTACCATGTTTAGATTTGAATTTTGGTAATCTAGCTCGTTTCTCAAAGAAGTTTTGATAAGCTTGGGATAAGTTCAAAGCAACAACCTGTAAGCACTGGGAATAAGCATCTGTCAACCAATCATATTCTTT
>NZ_SFBY01000281.1:0-9382 GCF_007095505.1 Microcystis sp. M_QC_C_20170808_M3Col | reverse complement strand
TAAAGATTAGTTATTGTGACTAACCGTTTTGGTTAGAGAAAGATAAACTTGAGAATCTTCAGTCAAATTTATTGACTCAAAATCCGCTGTACTTAATTTAAATGAATCAACCCTACCCAAACCCTCCTTAATCCCCCCTTAATAAGGGGGGTATCTGACAATTTTTAACACCTACCTACTTAGTGGTTATTTATTTGATGACTTTCTTTCTGGTTTTAGGATAGACAAAAAAATTTTGGTGAGGACAATAAAATCAAAAGGTTAAAATGTCAAAAAAATACAAAATCACTTCCCATCAAGATTGATCATCTAAGATGCCCATAAATTTCAGGTTAATCGGCCATGTTTTCCGGAAAGCCGAGAAGATTGCTTACATTAGGATAATCCTCGATATAAACCGTCCCCTAGCTGGGAGAAAACCACAGACATTTTAGCAAAATATTATCAAAAACTACCAGAATTGTCAAGTAAATTGACGAGCAGTGGCTACAACAAGCAAAAACCCTCGCCCTGATTACAGCGTTTCTGATCAAGATGAAGTATAACCTGATAGGGCATCGTCTCCTGGCGACCGTCTCCCCAAAACGAAAACCTCATACCTCACCATTAAGATAACTGCTATAATCATCATCTCTTGCTGAATCGGGTGACGAAGACCTTTAATCGATAAGCTGTTGACTATCTAAATTACTCGTTAAGATTGCAGGAGAGAAGGGAGCAGCGAGAGAGAGTTTGATCATTTGTACTAAAATATCCAATACGCAGTTTAAATACAATAAAGCTTATGCGTATCCGATGTATTATAGATTGATTAGGTGTTTCTGTTAAGATGTTTTTGTCCAATGATCTGCACCTAATTTCAATGATACCCCACTGGGTTTCTCATGATGATCAAACGAACTCTTATTATCGTCACCTGCCTAATGCTGCTTGGCTGTACTTTAGGATTATTAAATTTTACCTACGATGCTTCAGTTTTAGCGCCAGAGGAATATTATCAGATTCGATCGCTTCATAGTCGCGATGGTATCGGTAAATTTTATCTAGGACGGGAAATCGCTAAAGTCATGGGACACCAAGAAATGTTATGGTTAGAACGTCCTAGTCGCCGTTTCACGGAAAAACCCGATGATCTGATCACCGCACTACATTTAAAACCCACAGACCTAGTGGCAGATATCGGCGCGGGGACAGGTTATTTTAGTTTTCCTATGGCGAATTTAGTAGAACAAGTTTTCGCCGTCGATGTGCAACCGGAAATGTTAGGGGCAATTGATTTTTTGGCCGAGGAAAATCAAGTGAAGAATGTCACCACAATTCTCGCTACAGAAACCGATCCCAAATTGCCTATAAATGTGATCGATTTAGCTTTAATGGTCGATGCTTATCACGAGTTTTCCTGTCCCCGCGAGATGATGGAGAATCTGGTCAAATCCTTAAAACCCGATGGTAGGGTGGTATTAGTAGAATACCGTCGTGAAAATCCCCTGATTCCCATCAAGGCCCTTCATAAAATGACCCGCAGACAGGTAGAAAAAGAAATGTCCGCTCTCGGTTTAGTGCCAGAAGAAATCATCGAGACTTTGCCCCAACAACATTTAATGATTTTCCAGAAAACAAATTCAAATTAGCAAGTTACCCAAGCTAATCCGCAGGACTTTCTTTTTGGATTAACACCTCACCAGCGATTAAACGTTGGGCTGCCGACAGTAAAACATCCTCAATATAGGGCTTGACAAAATAACCTTTTGCCCCTTTAGCAGCGGCGAGATGCTGCATTTTTTGCGACCCTCGCGAGGTAATCATCGCTACTGGTATCCCCTGAAGTTGTTCATCCTCTTGCAGACGAGAGAGCAATTCTAACCCATTCAGGCGAGGCATTTCGAGATCGCAGAGAATCAGATCACAAGCTAATCCAGCCCGTAATTTTTCCCATGCTTCTAAACCGTCTCGGGCCTTTTCAATGCGATAACCAGCTTTAACCAAAGAAATCGCTAAAATTTCCCGCGCCGTTACCGAATCATCGACAATCAAGACCCGATGAGTCGATTGTGCCAAGAAATTAGCGGGATTACTGTCAATAATCGTTGCATCGGGGGATAAAGGCTGATTACGAGTCGCTTTAATACTATTAGCTAGTAACACTTCCCCCGCAATCATTCTTTCAGCCGCCGAGAGTAAATCTCTTTCCGTGTAGGGCTTGGTAAAATAACCACTAGCTCCTAATGTCGCCGCCACCTGACGATGACGTTTCCCTCCTTGGGAAGTCAATAAAGCCACGGGAATGGACGCTAATCGGGGGTCTTTTTGCAAATTATACAGTAATTCTAGGCCATTCATGCGGGGCATCTCGATATCGCAGAAAACGATATCACAGGGCAAACCGCCGCGTAATTTTTCCCAAGCTTCTTGACCATCCCGGGCCTGTTCCACACGATAACCGGCTTTACTAAAGCTTAAAGAGAGCAATCCCCGGACAGTAATCGAATCATCGACAATCAGAACCATAGCCCCCGATTTTTGGCTAGTTTCCGCCGCTACGGGGGGGGCAGGTTGGCGCCAAAGACCACCGTTATCGGTACGCAGACGACCCCTGGCGATGTCGATTAACTCTAACACATCGCCGATCGGCATCACCGTACCATCGCCCAAAACCGTCGCCCCAGCAATCCCAGCCGTTTTCGGAATCGGTCCTTCGATCTGTTTGATGACGATTTCCAGTTCACCGATCACTTGATCCACCTGTACTGCGAGGAGATTATTACCACCGCGCAGGATCACGATCGAAAAAGAGTCTTCCTCCTGTTTGCCAGTGTAAAAACTACCGCGACTTAGTTGCCGATTGTAGGAAAGCAATTCGCTTAAGGGTTGGAAGGGTAGTAAAGTATTTTGCCAGAAAACGCAGCGCCGTCCCTCCCTATCCATTTGGATATCCCTGGACCGGAAATCCTTCATATCTTCCACTCCGTCCATGGAGAACCCGATGCGCGCATGATTACTCACACAACACAGGGCCTTACAGATACTCAGGGTTAGGGGTAAACGGATGGTAAAAGTGCTTCCTTTGCCCAGTACCGAGTCAATAGTAACGGTCCCGCGCACATCGATTAAACTGGTCTGCACCACATCTAAACCCACCCCACGACCGGCAAAATCATCGGCCTGATCTTTGGTACTAAAACCGGGGTGAAAGAGGAGTTCATAGACTTCTTGGGGACTGAGGTGTTCAGCTTCCCGATCGCCGATCAGGCCTTTTTCGATCGCCTTGCGTTTCACCTGATCAGCATCAATACCGGCCCCATCATCACCAACGGTGATCACGGTTTGATTCCCCTGTAGGAATGCCCGGACAGAGATGGTCCCGAGGGCAGGTTTCCCTTTGTCCATGCGTTCTTGGGGTGATTCAATGCCGTGGGTGATCGCATTGTTGACCAGATGGGTCATGGGACTATTGAGATGTTCGAGGATCATCTTATCGATGAGAACATCACCCCCTTCCACTTTTAATTCGGCTTGTTTATCAAGTTTCAGGGAAATATCGCGAATTGCCCGGGGTAGGCGATCGGCGGCTTGACTAAAGGGAACCATGCGCGATTTGGTCATCCCTTCCTGTAGTTGGGTGGTGGCCTGTCGCAGACTGCGCGTCACCTGATCGGTTTCATCGACGACAAATTGAAGATCAGAGCCCGATTCTCGCACTCGTACGATCAATTCGATCATCTCTTGGGATAATAAATGGAAATCGGTAAAACGGTCGATCTCTAGGGCATCTAGTTCGCCAGCCGTGGCCGAATCCCCCTGATTTTCTCCCTGAACTCTACCGTCACCGATGGCACCACCGGAATTGCGACTAGCCAGTAAAGCCCCTTCTAGGAGGCTTCTTTCATAGAGATCCTGCATCCGACTGCCCACATCACCCAGATGTTGGACGCAGGTTAGCAAATTATCTAAAAAGAGACGCAGGCGATCCTGTTCCTCTTCAAGGCGATTGCGTTTAACCACCAGTTCCCCGATCAGATTGCTGAGGTTATCCAATTGTTTGATCGGCACCCGCATCGTCTGTTCAAAAGCTTTACTGACAAGGGGACGCAGGTTTTTTGACCGGACTGGTGGACTGACGCTGACCGCCGGATTTGCTGCCATCACCTGATTGGTTTCTTCGAGGAGTTTTTCTAAATCCTTGAATTCATCCTCTAGGAGGCTTTCTGGGGCAATTTCCCGTGATTCTAACCCTTGCAGCGGTTCCACCGCAGCCACCGGGTCCACTGCTGGGGATTCCCAGAGGAAGGCCTCTAGGGATTCAAAGATGTCTGGTAGTGGCGGTTGCGCCGGTGGCGTGGGTTTTTTCAGAAAAGCTTCTAAGTCTTCGAGGCTGTCGTAAAAATTGGGGTTGCCGATGGCTATAATTGCTTCTGAGTCCAAGACCACCGCATTTTCTAGCAGCAGAGATTCGAGATCATCCCCATCTTCCAGTTCTAACTTGGGAGCCGGTCCGGGGGTATAATAAAGATCATTAGTGGCGGATTCTTCCCAATTGATACTATCGCCAAAAAGTTCCTCTAATTCCCTTTCCGAGGTCAAGGAAGACGGGGTTTGCCCAAGATAGGCCCCGGCTCTGGCCACCAGAGAAGAACTCTGCTCGAATAAAAAGCCGAGTTCATCTAGAGCCTCGTCACCGTCGGCGTCTTTGTCTTCTAAACTCTCTAACAGCTGTTCGAGATCCTCGTTAAAGAGATGATCCGAGTCGGGTTTCATCATGATTTGCTTCCTGCCAAGTCTTCCTTTTTGGTCAACCAATACGCTCTCTTCAGCTTCAGATTACCTAGAATCTTACTCGATAACTCTATCCACTAGCAATTTTTTTATGGCTAATCAAACTCTTGGACTCGATCGACAATTTTATTCCTATTATCAATCTATCTGTCTGCGAGAACCTCCTATTTTAGCTCAATTACGTCAAGAAACTGCCTCTCAACCCCTGGCAGTCATGCAGATTGCCCCCGAACAAGGTCAGTTTATGGCTTTTTTGGTACAGGCGATCGGGGCGAAAAAAACCCTAGAAATAGGGGTTTTTACCGGTTATAGTTCTCTAGTGGTGGCCTTAGCTTTACCCCCAGAAGGCAAGCTGATCGCCTGTGACCTAAGGGAAGAATATACCAGTATAGCCCGCCGTTATTGGCAGCAGGCCGGTGTCGCCGATAAAATCGATTTAAGAATTGCCCCGGCCCTGGAGACTTTAGATCAATTAATCGCCGGGGGAGAAAGTAATAGTTTTGATTTTGTCTTTATCGATGCCGATAAAAGTAATTATGATGCCTACTACGAACGGGCGTTACAATTGGTCAGAAATGGCGGAATTATCGCTATCGATAATGTTTTTTGGTCGGGACGGGTAGCGACGGCCGATAGCACTGATAATCGCACCAACATTATCCGTTCCCTTAATGCCAAAATTCAGCAGGATGAACGGGTAAATATCAGTATTATTCCTATTGGTGATGGTTTGACCCTGGCCATGAAACGGTGAAGAAGTTGGGGAGAGTAGAAAAGCTTTTGCTCTTGCGGAAACCACCCAGGACAACGCTACATCCCTTAAGCTCCTTAACGACAGCACTAAGTTATCTATCAGTTCAACGGAGAGGGTGGGATTTGAACCCACGTTAGGTGTGACCCTAAAGCAGATTTCGAGTCTGCCGCATTCAACCACTCTGCCACCTCTCCACAGGGTTTGAGTCCGGATTATCATTTTAACAGATTACTTGTCCTCGGATTGATTTTTTTTGATAAACCTCTTGCATAATTGATTTTTGAGGGTTTAAAAACGTCAAAAATAAGGATTAAGTGGCATAAAATATCCAAATAAACCATTTAATTGATTATTATTCATTCTTAATTCTCCTGACGACCGACTACTGACTCCTCACCAACCACGACAATTTTTGATTTTTACAAGAGGTCTGATGCATCAAGCCCCTTTTCTTCCAGTTAACCATCCCCAGCCTAACTTTCTCCACCGGTTAGGGAGTCTCTGGAAATTTTCCCGTCCCCATACGATTATCGGCACTTCTTTCAGTGTTTTAAGTCTGTATTTAATTGCTTTGGGCAATATTAGCGATTTTTTTAGCCATTGGTCGGTTTTATTGCTCACTTGGGTCGCTTGTCTTGCGGGTAATGTCTATATCGTCGGTTTAAATCAGTTGGAAGACATCGACATCGATAAAATCAATAAACCTCATCTTCCCCTAGCAAAGGGCGAATTTTCTCGGTTAACAGGAGGGTTGATCGTGGGTTTTACGGCTATTTTAGCAATTATACTGGCTTTTATCGGTGGTTTTTGGCTGTTAATCACCGTGGGGATTAGTTTACTCATCGGTACTGCCTATTCCTTGCCACCAGTGCGGTTAAAACGCTTTCCTCTCTGGGCAGCCTTCTGTATTTTTACCGTCCGGGGTGTTATCGTCAATTTAGGTCTTTTTCGCCACTACAACACAGTTATTAATCAAAATCAGTCTATCTATCCCTCAGTCTGGGTTTTAACAGCTTTTGTTCTTGTTTTCACCGTTGCGATCGCTATTTTCAAGGATGTTCCTGACCTAGAAGGCGATCGCATTTACCAGATTACCACTTTTACCCTGCTGCTCGGCCCTGAAAAAATCTTAACAATTTCTCTATTGACAATTTCTCTATGTTATGCAGGGATGATTGCCGTCGGTCTCTTGGGGATAACGGGAATTAATTCTCCTCTGGCCATTGTCGCCCATCTGCTCCTACTTCTTCTTCTTTGGTGGCGTAGTCGCAAGGTAAATTTAGAAGATAAAAGCGAAATCAGCCGATTTTACCAATTTATTTGGAAATTATTCTTTTTAGAATACATTATATTCCCCCTGGCTTGTTTGATATGAAAATATCTCCTTTTTTAGCGGCCATTCCCTTACTTTTGCTAGGTGGTACAAGCGCACCTAGTCAAGAAACCATCGATCCGCAATTATTAACCGGCAACCTTCGTTTAACCCTAAAAAATGGCGTTTGGAAACTGTGGCAAGATCAACCCGTTTATCAAAATCTTACCCTAGATTTAAGCTGCGATCGATCTGTTTGTCAGCCTTCGGTGTGGGGATACGCGCCCAAATTCAATAAAGAAGTGGATCACCAAGGTACGGTAAAAACGATTAAATTAGACAATGCTTGGCGATTACAGGTGAAAATGAACATTCAAACTCACCCTTGGCAAGCGGAAGTCAGGGAAGCTATCTATAATATCGAAATTGTCCCCTACCAAGACCAACTTATCGGCAGTTATCAAGGTACTTTAGGGGGAAGAAGACTACAAAACACAGTTAATGGTACAATTTCCCCTTTATGGCCTAATCCTGTCCCTAATCACCAACCCCTACAACCGCGAGAACATCCCCGCTTAATCTTTCGCAAGTCAGAATTAACTAATCTCAGAGAAAAAGCGAAAACTCCCATCGGTCAAACTATTATCGCCCAATTAAACAACAGTTTACAGCAAAAAATTTATTACGATGGTTATGTTCCTAATGGGGGTTATCATGCCACAGGTCATTGTTTTTTAGCGATTTTAAATCAAGATAGAAAATCAGCAGAAACCGCCTGGGAAATTCTCGAAAAAACCCGTAAAAATCGGGGAAGGAGAGTCTTAGAACAATCTCCAATTGTCGCCGGAGTCGCTCTCGCCTACGATCTTTGTTATGATTTTTGGGGAGAAAAGCGCCAACGGGAAATTACTGGCTGGTTATTTAGTGAAAGTAAAAAACTTCTCAAAGGTGGTTCACCCAAAGATGGATGGAATGGAGAGGCAGTTAGTAACTGGAATGCGCGGGCCAGAGGTGCGGCAGGATTAGCTAGTTTAGCGATTCTCAAGGAAGATTTACCGCCCGATTCTCTCTATTATCCCTCTGCACAGGTGGAAATGGCCAAACGTCACATCGAACGCTATTTTACCACAGCTATCGGCGATCGAGGATTTGGCACGGAAGGAGATTTATACAGCACCGAACCCATGGTTATCGCTGTTTTTCCTTTTCTGCAAGGGTATCGAAATAGTCTCGGATTAGACTTAGTAACTGGTTCCTCGGCAGCCCAATTGATCCCCCATTATTTAACCAGAATTGTCCCTAAAAATGGTCAATTATTGATTCCTGCTTATGGCAGACATCAGACTTTTTTAGGAGTGTCTTTATTAACTATCGGATTGGGAATTACCGATAAATTATGGCTGCCAGCGCTAAAATGGCGATTACAAGGTCAAGAAAAACAACTTTTTCACCCCCATTATCCTCATATTGTCCCTTTTCTTCTCGCTGCTTATCCATCTAATCTTACTCCCGAAAATCCTGATCGCCAACTTTCCCGGGTTTTAGTTGATCAACAAAAGGGATTTTATGCTTTTCGTAATCGGTGGCAAAATGAAGAGGATTTTGTCGCTAGTATCTATCTCAAACAGCAACCTTTTGTGGGAGGATGGTCTTTTCCTGATGTCGCTAGTGTAAGAATTTGGGGATTAGGAGGACATTGGGCGAGTTTTGAGAGATCAAAAGGCGACTGGAACTCAGAAAATACGGTTATTTTCCCGAAAACACTGCCTTGGAGCCAGGCAAAACCGATATCTTTTCAATCTAGTCCCGATGGTTCGGGAGTAATTACGTTAAAAACTGATAAAATTAGGGTTAAAGGAGCTAATAAACCCGTAGAAGTTGCTCTAGTTCGCTCTTTCGCCGTCGATTACAGTCTGTCCTCCGGTTCCCCCGGATTATTCGTCTTGATGGATAAATTATTAGGTAAAGTCGATCAACCAGAATTTATTAATAAAACTTGGGTGATGAATACACAGGGAAATGTCACTCTCGGAAAAAATAGTTTTACTATCACTCAAAATCGGGCAAATATGCAGGGAACTTTTATCACTCCCGTGACTTTAAAAGTCGAGAAAACTAATACAGGTGAGCGCATTTTAGCCACGGGCAGCGAGGAATTTTTTCTGGTGATGACCGTCCAGAAAAGTCGTCCCCCAGCAGTTAAAATTATCGACAAGGGATTAGATGCGATCGTGCAAATTGGCTCCCAGGAAATCTCAATTATCGACGGTGCAGTTAGATTAAAAGAGATGAATTTTCAAGAGTAGAGGTGCGTGTTTGCGACTCCCAATTCTGTTAAAAAACCAAAATCAACAATCCCCACCCCACGCTCGGCGTTACACTATCGAAGAGCGCACCCTACATTCTAACTATGATACCTTAGGTACAGCAATTCTCATTTTAAAAAGTAACAAGTGATACAGACAGAAACAAAGCTTTAAGCAAGCTACAAAATGCGCTCCCGCGAGTGCGACTGCATCGCAGAGAAGTGAGTATATAGAGTA
>NZ_SFBY01000280.1:0-9541 GCF_007095505.1 Microcystis sp. M_QC_C_20170808_M3Col | reverse complement strand
GGGAAAAAGTCCCTGAATTTTCCCCCCAATCACTCCAAGGGTCGGCACTTTTTGAGGGAAAAAAAGTCTAAAAACCTTGTTGGATAAGGTTTTTAGATTTATTCAGCAAACCCTATTTATTCTCCCCACTTCCCCACACCCCACCTTAATGCACTTACTGCATGATATAAATGCCTAAACACGATGGTGAGCGGATTTCTGTTACAAACAATACAAAATTATCCAACTTAAAACGAATTAAATAACAAATAGAGACTAGGTAAATTACTAAATTTTTGCTAATGACGACAGTATTTTAAAGAATACTTATTGTTAAATCCCGATTTCTTCATTTCTAAACCGCACCAACTAGAACAATTGCACCCACAGACCAGTAAGGAGATAGATTCGTGGTACAAGCACCTGAAAAAGATGGAACAACTCTCAATAAATTCGAGAAATTTAAAGCCGAAAAAGACGGATTAGCCATTAAAGATGAACTGGATCATTTTGCCCAAATCGGTTGGGAAGCGATGGATAAAACCGATTTAGAACATCGCTTAAAATGGGTGGGGGTTTTTTATCGTCCCGTCACCCCGGGCAAATTCATGATGCGTTTGCGGATTCCTAACGGCATTCTCAGTAGTGAGCAAATGCGAGTTTTAGGGGAAATCGTGCAGCGTTACGGTGATGATGGCAATGCCGATATTACTACTCGTCAAAACCTACAATTACGCGGTATTCGTATCGAAGATATTCCTGATATTTTCCAACGACTAAAATCCGTGGGCATGACTTCGGTACAATCGGGCATGGATAATGTCAGAAATATTACTGGTTCACCCATGGCGGGACTAGACGCGGATGAATTAATTGACACCAGGGAATTAGTCCAAAAAGTCCAAGATATGATTACCAACTACGGTCAAGGTAATTATCAATTTAGCAATCTGCCCCGCAAATTTAATATTGCCATCGAGGGGGGACGGGATAACTCTGTTCATGCGGAAATTAACGATATTGCCTTTGTTCCTGCCTATAAAGAGGGAGAATTAGGCTTTAATGTCGTGGTGGGCGGCTTTTTCTCAGCTAAACGCTGTGAAGCGGCAATTCCCATGAATGTTTGGGTGAGACCGAATCAGGAAGTGGTGGATTTATGCCGAGGAATTTTGGAAGTTTACCGCGATAACGGATTGCGCTCCAACCGTCAAAAATCCCGTTTAATGTGGTTAATTGATGAGTGGGGAATTGAGGAATTCCGCACGCGGGTGGCTAATCACTTAGGTTATCCTTTGGCAACGGCAGCCGAAAAAGACGCTATTGACTGGGAAAAACGAGATCATTTAGGAGTTTTTCCCCAAAAACAGGAGGGATTGAGCTATATCGGTCTTTGTATTCCCGTTGGTCGTCTATTTGCCGATGATATGTTGGATTTAGCCCGGATTGCCGAAGTGTATGGCAGCGGAGAATTGCGTTTAACCGTGGAACAAAACGTGATTATTCCCAATATAGCGGCTGAAAATATTGCGACTCTTTTAACCGAGCCTTTACTGGCTAAGTTTACCCCCAATCCCACTCCTTTACAACGAGCGCTCGTTTCCTGTACGGGGGCGCAATTCTGCAATTTTGCCCTGATTGAAACCAAAAATAAGGCTGTGGACTTGATTCGTCAGTTAGATGCCGAATTAAATATCCCCCGGGGTGTGCGGGTCCATTGGACTGGTTGCCCTAACTCCTGCGGACAACCCCAAGTGGCCGATATCGGTTTGATGGGGACAAAAGCGCGCAAAGACGGCAAAACCGTGGAAGGAGTTGACCTCTACATGGGGGGTAAAGTGGGTAAAGATGCCCACCTGGGAAGTTGTGTACAAAAAGGGATTCCCTGTGAAGATCTAAAATCGCTGTTAACCTCTATCCTCATCGAACAATTTGGGGCGACACCGAAAGGTTAATTAGGGTTTGCAGCAAAAAGTTTGTTGGTGGGGGTAGGGTGTGGGGTGTGGGGTGTGGGGTGTAGGGTTTTAGCGATTTTCAGGTGGTCAATTACCTAATTTTCAGGGAAAAAGTCCCTGAATTTTCCCCCCAATCACTCCTAGCTAAGGCACTTTTTGATTGACAAAAAGTCTAAAAGTCTTATCGAACAATGTTTTTAGATTTATTCAGCAAACCCTAAATATTCTAAACCGACCCAAACGCCTTGGGAGAGTCCGGCCTCTGGATTCTTAATGGAGACATTGAGAATCTAAGCTGTCTCGTTGAACAAGGAATTTCTAACAGCGATGGGTCAAGAATCCCCCGTTACAGCGTAGCTTGACGGTGGGAGTATGTCAATTAGCTTCAAATTGGGCTTGTTTACGAAGTAATTCCCCGATGGTTAAATTGGGTTGAGGTCTGCCATCAAAAACCGTTCCTACCTCAAATTTTTGCAACTGTACCCGTGCCAAATGATAGGCCTCATCCGGTAGAGGAATATAACCAATACTATCTAATAAATCAGGAACTCGATCGAGATAATATTTGACAAATTTCTCTAAAGCGGGATTCTCTTGGGCTTTTTGGGCATTAACATAAATAAACAAAGGACGAGATAAAGGCTGATATTTACTATCCTCTACATTGCTGCGAGTTGGTTCGATACCGTTAACTTTCAAAGCTTTTAATTTATCCCGATTTTGTTCATAGTAAGCATGACCAAAATATCCCAAAGCGTTGGGATCTTGACTGACGGCATTAACTAAAGCTTGGTCATCTTCACTAAAATTAAAGTCCCCACGACTGGCATCTTTGCCGTTAATTACCTCACTGAAAAAATCGTAGGTTCCGGAGTCTTTACCTGGCCCGTGAAGGGTAATCGGTTGGTCAGGCCAAGCGGGATTAATTTGATTCCAACGTTTGATTTTATTCTCGGCCGCTGGTTCCCAAATAGTTCTTAATTCTGTGGTCGAAATATCATCAAGCCAGTTATTTTGGGGATTGACTACCACGGTTAAAGCATCAAATGCGATCGGTAGTTCGATAAATCTTACCTTATTAGCATCACATTCTTTTAATTCTTCCACAGAAATCGGCCGAGAAGCATTATTAATATCGGTTTCTCCCGCACAAAATTTTCTAAAACCGCCGCCGGTTCCTGAAATATTAGCGTCAATTTTAACATCAGCCAAAGCTTTGTTAGGGGTATTAGCTTTAAAATCTTCGAGAACTTTATTGGTAATTGGTGCTACGGTACTCGAACCATCAATTTTAATTGGTTTTAGGTCTTGAGGATTAATATTGGCACAAGCGGGTAAAAGTAGAGCAGTTCCTAGTACAATTGCGACTACTTTGGTCGGACGAGATAGCTGAGTAAAAATTTCTAGCATAGGTGTAAAAAGGACAAAGTAAAAAAGGGGCGCTAGGTGTTTTTTCAGTGACCAGTAAACAGTAATCAGTAATCAGTGAGGGATTTGGGTGTTGGGGAGTTTTTTGCTGTAATCGGTAATCGGTGAACTGAAAACTCACATCTGATAACTGATAACTGATAACTGATAACTGATTCAAGGCTGGGGGATGATGGCTAAAAACCTTAATATTTTCTTTGTTGTTTTTACGTCGCTATAATGGTAAGGAAAGAGACAACCCCTATCTAGACATGAAAAGTTAGCGGCTTTACCTGCGACTTAAAACTAATGTTCAGTCAAAATAAATAGTAAAAGAAGTTGAGATTTTTGTCTAGTTATCGAGAAAATTTTTCTTGACAATACATTATATTTTTTTTATTCACTTCTTAACCTATTCTTTACCAAGCTGTGGTAACTTTTAGCGTAAGATTTAAGGCAGTTTACGGATCAAAATTAATCCTCATCCTATGCTCAACAAAAACAGAACCCATTTACTAACAGCCTTATCCATAGCGACTTTAACCGCGACTTTAACCGCTTGTGGGGGCGGTGATACGGCAGGAACTAGCGGAGAGGGAAGCAATAGAATCTCCCAAGTCCCTCTACAAGGAGAGGTCGCCCTCAATGGTGCGGGCGCTTCTTTTCCTGCACCCCTATATCAAAACTGGTTTGTCACCATCAATCAACTATTTTCTAAACTGCTAATTAACTATCAATCTACCGGTAGCGGGGCGGGAGTCGAACAATTTATTCAAGGTACGATCGATTTTGGCGCTTCCGATGTAGCCATGAGTGACGAAGATATGGCCAGAGTTAGCCGCGGGGTTTTACTGCTACCGATGACGGCGGGAAGCATCGTTATGGCTTATAATTTGCCCGGAGTAGAAGGGCTGAAACTAAGTAGGGAAGCCTATGTAGGCATCTTTTTAGGCACGATTACCCGTTGGAACGATGCCAAAATTGCCGCCGATAACCCCGATTTAAAACTACCCGATCAAGAAATTACCGTAGTTCACCGGGCAGACGGTAGCGGAACAACGGGAGTTTTTACTAAGTTTTTAAGCGCCGTTAGTCCCGAATGGAAAAAAAGCATCGGGGACGGAAAAGCCGTACAATGGCCGACCAAAAAAGGTAAATTTCTCGGCGGTAGAGGAAATGAAGGCGTAACTGCCCTAATTCAACAAAATCCAGGCTCGATCGGCTATATTGAGTACGGTTTCGCTAAAAATAATAACCTGCCCATGGCCGCCCTGCAAAATCAGGCGGGTAAATTTGTCAATCCCGATGAAACCAACGCCGCTGCAACCTTAGCCACGGTGGAATTACCCGAAAATCTGCGAGCTTTTATCGTTGATCCCCCGGGGGAAAATTCCTATCCCATTGTCACCTACACTTGGATGTTGGTCTATAAAAAATACAACGATCCCCAAAAAGCTTTAGCTATGGAGGCGATGATCGAATTTGGACTCAATCAGGGACAGGAACAGTCTGCCGCCCTTGGTTATATTCCCCTACCGAAAAACGTCCGCGAACGAGTAGCCGCCGCCGCCGATGTCATCTATCCCGATTACACAATCAAGGTGGATTAGTCGCCGAAAAAATGTATTCAAAGTTACAATAATAGTGGAGAGAGGTCAATTTCGACCTTAGCTACCGCAAACTAGCTGGATTTAAACCCTAATCATGAGTGCGCCCACAGTTTCACCCGAATCAAATTTTAAAGAACGTCCAGAATCGGAAAAAATCCTCGATAAAGGCTTTGTTGGATTAACTACCGCCTTTGCCATCGCTATTGGGGTAATTTTGCTCCTAATTGCCCTAGTTATTTTTATTCGGGCTTTACCGGCGATTCAAACCTTTGGTCTGGGATTTTTGACCAGTAGTGCTTGGAATCCCGTGCGCGGTCGCGAAGAATTCGGAGTTCTGCCCGTTATCTACGGAACTCTCGTTAGTTCTCTGATTGCCCTCCTGATTGCTGTTCCCCTCGGTATCGGTTCAGCCATTTTTTTAAGCGAAGATTTTATTCCCTTAAATGCGCGGACAATTTTGGTTTTTCTCGTACAACTCTTGGCCGCTATTCCCAGTGTTGTTTACGGATTGTGGGGCATTTTCGTGCTGATTCCTATACTCAGACCCCCGGGCAACTGGTTAAATGCTAATTTTAGTTGGATTCCTCTGTTTAGTACTCCTTTAGGGGGTCCTGGAATGTTACCGGCGGGAGTAATTTTATCGATTATGATCCTGCCGATTATTATCGCTATCTCTCGTGACTCTTTGGCCGCTTTACCGCCGGACTTGCGGCAAGCTTCTCTAGGTTTGGGAGCCACCCGTTGGGAAACGATTTTTCGGGTATTAATTCCTGCCGCTTTTTCCGGGATTGTCGGGGGGATTATGTTAGCTTTAGGGCGGGCTTTAGGGGAAACAATGGCAGTAACGATGATTATCGGCAATTCTAACCGCATTAGTGCCTCTATTCTCGCCCCCGCTAACACGATCGCCTCCTTGCTGGCTAACCAATTCGCCGAAGCTTCGGGAATGCAAGTATCAGCTTTAATGTATGCGGGTTTTGTGCTGTTAGTTTTGACCCTAGTAGTCAATATCTTCGCAGAATTAATCGTTAATCGCGTCAAAGCTAAGTATTAAGCCGTCAGAAGGCAGAAGGCCGCTTTTTTCTCCCCACTCCCCCACTTCATAATTCATAATTCATAATTCATAATTCCCACTGATAACTGACATGGATAGTGCGAATTTAGGCAATAATCTCAAAAAGAAACCGAGTAGTCCTCGATCGCTATTGGGGACAATTATGACCGTTCTCTCGGCTTTATGTTTAGCTGTCACCGTGATTCCCCTTTTTGCCGTCCTAGGCTTCGTTTTTGTGCAAGGGGTGGGTCGTTTAAACGCTAATCTCTTTACTAAATTACCACCACCGCCGGGGTTAGGAGGAGGCGGCATCGCTAATGCCATTTTAGGCACAATTATCGTCGTTGCCCTCGCTACAGCGATCGCAGTTCCCATCGGCGTTTTAGCGGCGGTTTATCTCTCGGAATTTAGCGGTGATAACAAACTTGCCCAGGGTGTGCGCTTTGCTACCAACGTTTTAGCGGGCGTTCCCTCGATTATTGTCGGGGTTTTCGCCTTCGGTTTGTTAGTTGCGCCCTTATTTGGCGAAGGAACAGCCCTTTTAGGTTTTTCTGCCCTGGCCGGTTCGATCGGTTTAGCGGTGTTAATGTTACCGACTATTATTAGAACCACCGATGAGGCTTTAAAAATCGTTCCCCAAGACATCCGCTGGGCAGCCATGGGTTTAGGGGCCTATAACTACCAAACTGTCCTAAAAATCGTCCTTCCTGCCGCAGTTCCCGCTATTTTAACCGGTGTGACTTTAGCAATTGCTAGGGCTGCCGGGGAAACCGCCTCCTTAATTTTTACGGCATTATTCTCTAACTTTTGGCCTCGAGGTGTCTTTGAACCGATTGCCACCCTTTCGGTCTTAGTTTTCAACTTTGCTACGGCCCCTTTTGCCCCTCAACAGCAATTAGCTTGGGCAGGTGCTTTAATTCTGGTGCTTTTGGTGTTGGTAACTAACATTTTATCCCGTTTAGCTACGCGCCAGAAAACCTATTAAGTCAAGGAAAAAGTGAAAAGGAAAAAGGGATATTTAAGTAAAAATCTATCTATCTTTCCAACTCCTCAATTATCCAAATTCAAGTGAAATAAATAATTTATGCTAACTAACTCTAACACCCATTCTGCAGGAACCGTTTTAAAGGTCGATAAGGCTGATATTTACTATGGTAATTATCGGGCAGTACGAGACGTTTCGATCGATATTCCCAAAAATAAAGTCACCGCTTTTATCGGACCCTCTGGCTGCGGAAAAAGTACCATTCTCAGGTGTTTTAATCGTCTCAATGATTTAATTCACGGTTTTCGTATTGACGGCAAAGTTTTTTATCATAACCAGGATATTTACTCTCAAGAGGTGGATCCTGTCGAAGTAAGAAAATGTATCGGTATGGTGTTCCAGCGCCCTAATCCTTTCCCCAAATCCATCTATGATAATGTGGTTTACGGATCGCGATTAAATGGTTATAAAGGCGATTTAGATGAATTAGTAGAAAAATCCTTGCGTCGGGCAGCTCTCTGGGAAGAAGTAAAAGATAAACTGAAAGAAAGCGGTTTTTCCCTATCGGGGGGACAACAACAAAGATTATGTATTGCTCGCGCTATTGCCGCTCAACCAGAAGTATTATTAATGGATGAACCCTGTTCGGCACTCGATCCGATTTCAACTTTAAAAGTTGAGGAATTAATGCACGAGTTAAAAGAACGTTATACAATTATTATTGTTACTCACAATATGCAACAAGCTACTAGAGTAGCAGATTTAACGGCTTTTTATAACGCTGAACCCACCGATAAAGGTGGCAAAATTGGTTATCTAGTCGAGTTTGATCATACGGACAAAATCTTCGGTGATCCTCGAGAACAAGCAACTAAAGATTATGTTAGTGGACGTTTTGGCTAAATCAGTTATCAGTTATCAGTTATCAGTTATCAGATGTGAGTTTTCAGTGAACAGTATGAAGTGGCAAGTTGGGAGTTTTCTTTTCACTGATTACTGTTTACTGGTCACTGAAAAAAAACACCCATCTTCTTTTTCCTTTGAAAATTATGTATAGTACCGATGTTGTTACCGATGCGGTTTTGAGAACCAAAAACTTAAATGTTTACTACGGTTCTAATCTCGCTGTTCGTGATGTTAACCTTGATATTCCTGAGAAAAAAGCGATCGCTTTTATCGGTCCCTCTGGCTGCGGAAAAAGTACGGTTTTGCGCTGTTTTAATCGCATGAATGATCTGGTTAAAAGTGCCAAAATTGAGGGAAAAGTTACCTTTCGCGGTCAAGATATTTATGGTAATTCCGTTAATCCTATCGGGTTACGCAGTCGTATTGGTATGGTTTTTCAGAAACCGAATCCTTTTCCTAAATCTATCTATGAAAATATCGCTTTTGGGGCGCGCTTAAATGGTTACATCGGTGATATGGATCAATTAGTGGAAGAATCTTTAAAAAAAGCCGTTCTCTGGGATGATGTTAAAGATAAACTCAAAGAAAGTGGTTTAGCTTTATCGGGGGGACAACAACAAAGGTTATGTATTGCCCGCGCTATTGCGGTTAAACCAGAAGTTGTTTTAATGGATGAACCCTGTGCGGCACTCGATCCGATTTCTACCATAAAAATTGAGGAATTAATTCACGAATTAAAAACCCAATATACTATAGTTATTGTTACTCATAATATGCAACAAGCGTCACGGGTTTCTGATTTAACGGCTTTTTATAATGCCGAACCGACCCCAAAAGGCGGTAAAGTGGGTTATTTAGTGGAATATGATCGCACGGAGGTAATCTTTCAAAATCCCGCTCAAGAGTCCACTAGAGATTATGTTAGTGGTCGTTTCGGTTAAAGGATTAATAATTAATCGTTATTCACGACCCCGGGATAGATTAATTTTTTCCCCAGGGAATGATTGAAAAATGATTAACTTAACTGATTGCGAAAACGTTTGGCGCTAATAGTTAAAAGTATGACAGCGAAACCAATCAGAGCCAATAAACGAATAGCAAAACCAAAGATAAAAAGAGTCATCACGGACAAAATGAAAGCGAGGGCAAGGATAAATTGACGCGACTAAACTGCACTAATTCCTTAGGACATTGGGAGAGAATTAGTTTCATAAAATTGCCCGATTACGGATAAATTCTTACGGCAGTTTTAGGGAACTTATCGCCCCTTTCCATGTCTAAGTCTAAGGCAGTAGCGAGGGTAATATAATCTAACTTTGCTGGTAATTTTCCCCGTTGTTGACCTTCTTCTCTACCTTCTTTTATCGAAAATTTGGGTTTAAAACCCCGTCGTTCTACGACGGCTTTTCTTGATCCCTAATAGAGCATCTGAGAACTTCCAATGGCGCACCTCTCAGTTTATAGGGTACAGACACAGTAATTTTAAACCAACAGTGAAAGCAAGGTATCAATACCGCATTTACCCAACCAACCAACAAAAGAGGCTTTTGTCTCAATTGTTCGGGTGTGTGCGTGTTGTCTGGAACGATACCTTAGCTTACTGCCAAGAACTCTATCGACAAGGAGAGAAAAAGCCAAAATATACAGA